>CALJIC010000053.1 GCA_937974195.1 uncultured Roseiflexaceae bacterium
GGCGGCACGTAGGTTGCGACGACCGCCGTCGCGTAGGGCGTTGTGGTCCGCGGCGGAATCACGATCGGCGACGGTGTGGGCATCAGGATCGGCGGCGCTGTCGGCAGCCGCGTGGGCGTCGCCGTGGGCGGAACGCTGACCGGGCCGGATGTGATCGTCGGACGCGCGGTGGGCGCAACCGGCGGCGGGTTCGGCTGCGTCTCCCGCGTGGCGGGGGCCTGGGGCGGCTCGGTCGCTGGCGCAGCGGGCGACGGAGTGGGCGCGGACGTGTGCGACGCGGTGGGCGTGTGCGGCAGGGCCGTGTGTGACGCGGCGGGTGTAGGCGACGCGGTGAGTGTGGGCGGCAGGGCCGTAAGGGATGCGGTAGGCGCTGCGTCGCTGGCGGGTGCGCTCATGCGCGCCACGGGCAGGGCGGTGGCGGCGGCAATGGGCGTGGGCTGGGTCTGGTCGCGCTCGATCTGCTCGACGGCCCGCGGGTTGAGCGGCGGGAGCGGCGCGGCGGCGGCAACCCAGGGCCGGTAGTCGGCGCGCAGGTGGGTGGCCAGGCTCTGCGGGAAGAGCGCGCCGCGCGGCAGCACGGCGAGCAGCGCAAGCTGAGCCACCGTGACGATCCCGCCGATCGTCAGCAGGAGCGCCAGGGCCAGCAGAAACATCAGCGCGCGCCGCTCAAGCGGCCTGTGGTACCGTCTCGGTCTCACGCTCGTTGGCCATGTTGGCGGTCGGGAAGGTCAGGCTGAACATACTGCCGAGCTCGGAGGTGCGCTCGAGCCAGATTGCGCCGCCCTGGCGCTCGGTCAGCTCGCGCGCGATCGCCAGGCCGAGCCCGATGCCGCGCTCGGCGGAGTTGATGCCGTGCGCGCCGCGTGTGAAGCGCGTGAAGAGGCGCTCGCGCAGCTCCGGCTCGATGCCGCAGCCGCAGTCGCTGATGTCGATGCGCGCCAGCCCGCCCTCGGCGCGCGCGGCGACCACGATCGTGCCGCGCTCCGAGTAGCGGCAGGCGTTGTCGAGCAGCTGCTGGAGCACGATGCGCAGCTGCTGCTCGTCGGCCAGGAGCGGCGGCAGGTCGTCGGCGAGCTGCACTTCGACCGCGATCCCCTTGGCGGACGCCGCGCGCCGGATCGGCCAGAGCAGGCTGTCGAGCACCTCGCAGAGCTGGACCGGCTCGATCAGCGTGTCCATCGTGCCCGAGTCGATCCCGGCGATCGTGATCACGTTGTTGATCAGCGTGGTCATCGTCTGCACGTGGCTGCGCATGATGTCGATCAGCGCGCGCTGGTCATCGCTCAGCGGGCCGATCATGCCGCGCAGCAGCAGGTCGGCGTTGCCGCCGAGCACGGTGAGCGGCGTGCGCAGCTCGTGCGAGATCGTGGCGATGAAGTCGGTCTTGGCCCGGTCGATCGCCACCTGGCTGCTCATGTCCTGCAGCACGTAGGCGCTGCCGAGCAGCGACCCGTCCTCGGTGCGCACCGGCGCCTCGACCACGCGCACGATGTGCTCCCGCAGGTGGTAGAGGTCGGCGAGGCGGGTCTGGCCGAAGTTCGGCGCGCTCTCGCCCAGCGGCTGGAGCGGCAGGTCGGCGAAGCGCGCGGGCGGCGGATCGGCCTCTCCCAGGCCGAGCAGCGCTCTGGCCGCGCCGTTCAGCAGCAGGACGCGCCCGTCGCTGTCGCAGACCACGACGCCGTCGGCGATGCTCTCGACGATCGCGGCGCGCCAGCCGGCCTCGGCGCGCACCGTGCGGTAGAGCTCGAGCAGGTGCGCGGTCATGGTGTTGAACGAGTCCGAGAGGACGCCGACCTCGTCGCGGGCGGTGACGTTGCTGCGACGCTCGAGGTCGCCGGCGGTGACCGCCTGGGCCGCGGCGACGAGCTCCTTGAGCGGGCGGGTGATGGCGCGGGCGACGACGATGCCCAGCCCGATGATCGCCAGCACGAGCGCGACGGTCAGCGCGGTGAGCGGGGCGCGCGCCTCGGCCCACGGCCCGACGACGTAGTCGCTGGCGAGGCCCACTGAGATGATGCCGACGATCGCGCCGCGGACCTGCAGCGGCGCGTAGGCCAGCTGGTAGTCGCGCTGGTTGACTTGCGCGGTGTCGAACACGCCGCGCTCCAGGGCCGCGTCGAGCGACGCGAAGGAGGCCATGATCTCGGGGCGGATGTCCAGCGCGCTCAGGCCCTCGACGGGCGCGGCGGTGCTGGCGAACGCCTGCCCGCCGGCCGCCTCGTGGACGGTGACGATCGCGGCCTGCGAGCGGGCGGCGAGGTCCTGGAGCAGCGCGTCGAGCTCGACGCCGAGGACCAGCCCGCCAACCACCTGCCCCTGCTCGACGACCGGGACGGCGGTGAACAGGTAGCGCCCCGCGCCGTCGCCGAGGTCCAGCAGCCCGGCGTACTTGTCGCCGAGCGGGTCCTGCGCGCCGGCGAGGATGTGCGGCACGAACCACAGCCCGGTGAGGTCGGTCGGCGGCTGGCTGCGCCGCTCCTGCTGGCCGGCGCCGGCCTCGAGGCGCCAGTCGAGCACCGAGTGGCCGGAGCGGTCGAAGGCGATCAGGCGCCCGAGCGGGAGGCCGCGCGCTGTGCCGACGCGCACGTAGGGGTCCAGGGCGCGCTCGAGCCCGGCGGCGTCGGAGGCGGCGAGCGCCCGGGCGACGGCGGGCGCGCCGGTGTCCGGGTTGGCAGGCGCAAAGGCCAGCTCGCGCAGAAATGCGAGGCTGATGCTCTCCTGGCGGACGACGCTGTCGGCGGCGGCGCGGGCCACCTGGGCGAGCTGGTTGTTGAGCCGCTCCTGGGCCGAGCCGGCGATGAACAGGAAGGCGACCGCCGAGCCTGCCAGGGCCACCAGCAGCGTCAGCAGCAGGAAGGGGAGGATGATCTTGTACTGGAGCCGCGAGCGCAGTTCATCGAAGAGGCCCATCGCCGCACCCAATCGCTCCAAGCTGGCGCACGCACCGTGCGTGGTTGCAGTATAGCGGGGCGCCATTACCAAAACGGGCGGGAAGGGCCGCGAGCGCACCAACCGGGTTGGAGTCGCGGGCGGGGCCGGGGGTGGTACGGCAGAGCGGGCGGCGGGAAGGCGCGCGGGGTGCGGCGGCGCCTTTTTCGCGAAGCGGAGAAAGCGGCGCTGGAAAGGCCGAGGCCGGCGTCCGGGAGGCCTGCGTGCTATAATGCCGGCCATGCTGTACGACGACACGATCGCGGCGATCGCCACGCCGCCGGGCGCCGGCGGGGTCGGGATGGTGCGGCTGAGCGGGCCGGAGGCGCTGCCGATCCTCGAGCGCATGTTCGTGCCGGCGCGGCGGGGGGCGTGGCGCCCGTACCGGATGCGCTACGGGCACGTGGTGACGCCGGCGGGCGAGCGCGTGGACGAGGCGCTGGCGGTGTACTTCCGCGGGCCGCGCAGCTTCACCGCCGAGGATGTCGTCGAGATCTCGTGTCACGGCGGGCCGCTGGTGCTGGCGCGGGTGCTGGAGCTGGCGCTGGGGCACGGGGCGCGGCGCGCGGAGCCGGGCGAGTTCACCATGCGGGCCTTCCTGAACGGCCGGATCGACCTCACCCAGGCCGAGGCGACGCTGGACGTGATCGAGGCGCGCACCGCGGCCGGCCTGGCGCTGGCGCAGGCGCAGCTGGGCGGCTGGCTGGCGGCCGAGCTGCGGGGCGTGCGCGAGCGGCTGCTCGGGCCGCTGGCCTACTGCACCGCGCTGGTGGACTTCCCCGAGGACGAGGTGGAGGCGCAGGATGTCGCCGGGCCGCTGGTGGAGGCGCTAGCGGCGGTCGAGCGGCTCCTGGCGGGCGCCGAGCAGGGGATCATCTACCGCAACGGCGCGCGGGCGGCGATCGTCGGGCTGCCGAACGCCGGCAAGTCCAGCCTGCTCAACGCGCTGCTGCGGGTCGAGCGGGCGATCGTCACTCCGATCCCCGGGACCACGCGCGACACGCTCGAGGAGACGGCGAACCTGGGCGGGGTGCCGGTGGCGCTGGTGGACACCGCCGGAATCGCCGAGACCGATGACCCGGTCGAGCGGCTCGGCGTGGCGCGCAGCCGCCAGGCACTGGCCCAGGCCGACCTGGCGCTGCTTGTGGTGGACATAACGAAGGTGCCGGATGACGAGGAGCGGGCGGTGGCGGCGCTGACCGAGGGCAAGCCGACGGTGCTGGTGCTAAACAAGCTCGACCTGCTCGCCGCCGGCCGGCCGCAGGCGGACGTGGCGCGCGAGTGGTCGTCGGTGCGCGACGCGCCGTTCGACGCGACCGTGCTCGTCTCGGCGCGGACCGGGGAGGGGATCGACGCGCTCGCGCAGGAGATCGCCAGGCTGCTGCTGGGCGGAGCCGTGGTGGCGGGCGAGCCGCTGGTGACGAGCGCGCGCCACCGGGACGCCCTGGCGCGGGCCGCCGAGCACCTGCGGGACGCGCTGGCCGGCCACGCGCGCGGGGTGTCGGCGGACCTGCTGGCGGTGGACATCACCGCGGCCGTGGCGGCGCTGGGCGAGATCACCGGCGAGACGGTCGGGGACGATCTGCTGAACACGATCTTCAGCCGCTTCTGCATCGGGAAATAGCGGGGGGCGAGGCCACCGCACCATCTACTGGCGAACAGATAATGATGACACGCACCCACATTCTACGCCCGCTCGGGCTGCTCGTGCTGGCGGGGCTCTGCTTCCTGGCGGCGCAGGGCACCGGCATCCGCCTGTTCCTCCACCTGTTCTACGTGCTGCTGGCGCTGCTGGTGCTCTCGTACGCCTGGGCCAAGCTGAACCTGCGCGGGCTGGCCGTGGGGCGCGAGGTCTTCACCCACCGCACGCAGGTCGGGGAGGCGGCGCGCGAGCGGATCACGCTGCAGAACCTGTGGCCGCTGCCGAAGCTGTGGATCGAGGTGCTCGACCACTCGGACCTGCCGGGGCACGCGCCGGGGTTCGTGGCGTACCTGCCGGGGCGCGAGCAGCGGCGCTGGATCACTGCGACGCCCTGCACGATGCGCGGCAAGTTCACGCTCGGCCCGGCGACGCTGGTGAGCGGCGACCCGTTCGGCATCTTCCGCGTCACGCGCTCGATCGACTCCACCAGCGAGGTGCTGGTCTACCCGCGGATCGTCGACCTGCCGGGCTTCCAGCTGCCGAGCGCCGAGCTGCCCGGCGGGCAGAACCTCAAGAGCCGCACCTACCACGTCACGCCGAACGTCTCGGGGGTACGGGAGTACCAGCCGGGCGACAGCTTCAACCGCATCCACTGGCGCAGCGTCGCGCGAACCGGGCAGCTGATGGTCAAGGAGTTCGAGCTGGACCCGACCGCCGAGCTGTACGTGGTGCTGGACATGCAGGAGCGGGTGCAGGAGCGGGTGCTGCCGCGGCGCGGCGAGCGCGGCATGGAGCGGCTGAGCGAGGTGCGCGTGGCGGAGTCGACCGAGGAGTACGCGGTGACGGCCGCGGCGTCGATCGCGCGGCACATGCTGAACCAGGATCGGGCGGTGGGGCTGGTCGCCTGGGGCCAGCACCGCGAGGTGATCCCGGCCGAGCGCGAGGTGCGGCAGCTCTACAAGATCCTCGAGGCGCTGGCGGTGCTGCGCGCCTGGGGGACGCAGTCGCTGGCCGAGGTGCTGGCGGCCGAGGCGAGCCGCTTCGGGCGGAACTCGACGCTGGTGATCATCACGCCCTCGCTCGACGAGCGCTGGGTGGCGAGCGTGCAGCACCTGCGCTACCGCGGCGTGCAGGCGGTCGCGCTGTTCGTCGACCCGCAGTCGTTCGGGGGGTGGAGGGACTCGCGGCCGCTGCTGGCGCGTCTGGCCGACGCGCGCGTGCCGTACTACGTGCTGCGCCAGGGGGAGTCGCTGGCGCACACGCTGGGCGTGGGGCCGAGCGCCGCGCCGCCGCGACTCAGCCGCTCGGGCGGCGCGTACCAGCCCCAGCGGGCGGCGAGCTAGCCCTCGGCTAGGAGGAGCTCTCCTGGGCCAGCGCGCGCAGCAGGCCGCGGCGCGTCACCAGCCCGGCGAGGCGGCCCTCGTCATCGACGGCGACCAGGCGCTCGTGGCCGCCCTCCAGCGCCAGGCGGACGGCGTCGTCCTGGGTGGCGCGCGTGCGGATCACCGGCGGGGGGGCGGCGATGTCGGCGGCGGTGAGCGGGCTGGCGGCCAGGGCGTCGCCGTCGAGCTGCGCCCGCCCGCGCAGCGCGTCCAGCCAGAGGGCGCGCAGATCCTCGGGGAGGGCGGCGGCGGCCTGCGCGTCGGTGAGGATGCCGACCGGGGTCCAGCCGTTGACGACCACCAGGAAGCGGCCCGGCGCGGCGAGCAGCTGTGTGAGCGTCGCGCGCAGCGGCGCTGTGGCGGGCACGCTGGGCAGCAGCATCTGCATGATCAGGCTGACCGGCGGCGGCTGGTCGGCGTCGCGGATGTTGCTGCTCTGCTGGCTGCGGCGCTCGAGGGCGGCGGCCAGCACCTGCTCCACGCCGAACAGGCCGGCGAAGCGGCCCTCGCGGTCCAGCACCGGGAGCGACTCGAGGCCCCACTCCACCAGAACGTTCGCCGTCTGCGCGATCGTTGTCTCGATATAGATCGTGCGCGGGTCCGGCCCGGCGGCGTCGCCCACGGTCAGCGGCGGGAGCTCGCGGAGGATCGCGGCGCGCTGGTCGGGCGGCAGGGCGGCCAGCAGGTGCGGCGGCAGGGCGCCGCGGCGGACGATGTCGGCGGCCTGGAGCACGGCGACGACGCGGCGGCTGTCGTCGACGATCGGGAGGAGCGGCTGGCGCGAGCGAACGAGCACCTCCACGGCCTCGGCCAGCGGCGCGTTGGGGGCCGCGGCGATGGCCGAGCGGTCGAGCGCCTCGCCGACCGAGCGCCCGCCGAACGGGTCGGACGAGCGCAGCACGGCGCGGTAGACGCGCAGGTCCTCGATGGTGATCAGCGCATCGGGGAGGAGCTCGTCGAGCGCCGGGAGCACGCGGGCCACGCGGTCCGCCCGGTCGACCCACTCGATCACGATCGGCGCGGACTGGCCGAGCTCGGACATGCCGGCGGTGCGCAGCCGGTGCCCGGCGCCGAATCCGGCGAGCCCGCGGATCGCCGTGGCGCCGGTGGCACCCTCGCGGCGCAGGCGGTCGAGAGTCACGAGGTAGAGCGGCTGTCCTTCGGCTGTGTCGCGCTCGCTCAGGTAGATGCGGACGCGCTGGACTGCTTCGGTGGTCGTCATGGCGCTGATTATAGCATGGCGGCGTTACGCTCCGGCGGCGTGTGTGCGCTCCGCGGGGAGGCGAAGACTTCCCCAAACCCCTCCACAGGAGGGCGAGGCCACCGCGTCACACGCGCAGCCATGTGACAGGACTTACACGGTGCGGTCAGAGCGTGCTTGAGGGCGAGAGGGGCCGCGACCCCTCTCGCGCTCTCCCCCGCAGCACTGGCTGTTACATTCCAGCGCATCAGCCGCTCGTCTCAGTGGGCATTGCAGCGCATCAGTCTGTGCCTGGGGCACGGGCATCGGTGTAGATGGGCATGACAACGGGCAGACTGGCTCGATACTCATTCCCTTGCGGGTGCAGGGCGGAGCGCCTGCGGAACACGCCTGGGTGCAGGACAGACCACCGCGTGAGTCATGTGACAAATGTGACAAGATCTTAAATTGACTCAGGGGAGCGCGTGTGCTATATGATGAATTTGCACTAATCTTTATAGTTAAACGCACGGCCGGCTCAACCCACCCTCACACCGTCCCCCGCCGCCTGCGAAGAGGCCCGCTCGGCGCGGCCTCTACGACGCGCCAGGAGAGCAGGGATGGCGAAAGCACTTGTGCTTACGGCTATTACGGGAGGGCAGTACGGGCGCAAGTTCACACTGACGAACCGCACCAATAGCGTCGGCAGCGGCGCGGGCTGCGATATGGTGGTCCACGACCGGTACCTGGAGCCGCACCACGCCGAGATCCGCCAGATGCTGGACCGCTGGTTCATCGTGCCGACCAAGCCCAACGCGGGGGGCATCTCGGTCAACGGCATGATCATCCGGAGCCAGGCGCGGCTCAACCCGGGCGATAAGCTGACTCTCGGGACGGTGACGTACGAGGTGGACTACGAGGAGGTCGCCGAGCGCGAGGTCGGCTTCGACGGGGGGCCGGCGCGCGGGGCGGTGCCGCGGCTGGGCGACTACCTGGTGCAGCTGGGCGTGATGACCCCCGAGCAGGTGAGGCAGACGCTGAAGCGGCAGGCCGAGCTGCAGAGCACCGGCGTCACCGGCCACTTCGGGCAGGTGGCCTACGAGCTGGGGTTCGTCAGCCGGGCGCAGCTCGAGCGGGCGCTCGCCGACCAGCGCGCCGACTTCAACGACGCCTGGAGGGACTAGCAGCGAAGCGGGCGAGGGGCGGCGGCGGAGAATCCGCCGCAGCCCCTCGTCTCATTATCCCTCGAGCGCCTGTCTGGCCGCCTCGATCCGCGCCAGCACGCGCTCCTTGCCCAGCGCTGCCAGCATCTCGAACAGCGGCGGCGCGACGGTGCGGCCGCTGACCGCGACGCGCAGCGCGCCGAACAGCTGCCCGGGCTTGAGCTCCAGCTCCTCGGCCAGCGCCCGCAGCTCCTCCTCCAGCTGCCCCTCGCTCCACGGCTCCAGCGGCGCCAGCCGCTCGTGGGCCGCCCGCAGCGCCGCGACCGTCCCGGCGGCGTCCATCTTCTTCGGGATCAGCAGCGACGGGTCGGGGTACTCGACGTCGCGGAAGAAGAACTCCAGCAGCTCCGGGGCCTCGCCCAACTCCTTCAGCCGCTCGTGGATCAGCGGCGTCAGCCGCTCGATGTAGGCGCGCTCCGCGTCGGTGGGCGGGTCGCCCACCAGCCCGGCCTGGCTGAGGAACGGCGTGATGCGCCGGGCGACCTCGGCGGTCGGCAGGCGCCGGATGTAGATGCCGTTCATATCGAGCAGCTTCTCGGGGTTCCAGCGCGCCGGCGACGGCTGCACCCGGTCGATCGTGAAGCGCTCGATCAGCTCCTCGCGCGACATAATCTCGGTGCGGTCGTCGTAGCTCCAGCCCTGCAGCGCCAGGTAGTTGAACATCGCCTCGGGCAGGTAGCCGCGCTCCCAGAAGCGGTTGGCCGCCACGTCGTCCCTGCGCTTGGAGAGCTTGCCGCGGCCGTCCTGGCGCAGGATGGGCGGCAGGTGGGCGAACACCGGCGGCTCCCAGCCGAGGGCCTGGTACAGCAGGATGTGGTAGGGCGTGCTCGGCACCCACTCGTCGCTGCGCAGCACGTGGGTGATCTGCATCAGATGGTCGTCCACCAGGTGCGCCAGGTGGTACACCGGCATCCCGCTGGACTTGACCAGGACGATGTCGTACAGGTCGGCGTTGTTCACCGTGATCCGGTCGCCGCCGCGCACCAGGTCCGAGAAGCTGGTGGTGCCCTCCAGCGGCACCTTGAGGCGCACGGTGTAGGGCGCCCCGGTGGCCGCGCGCTCGCGCTGCCGCTCCAGCGGCCAGTCCCGCTCGGGGCCGCGGAAGCGGAACGCCTTGATGCCGCGCGCCTCGGCCTCGGCCTTCATCTGCGCCAGCTCCTCCTCGGTGGTGAAGGACATGTAGGCGGCGCCGCTCTCCAGCAGCTGCTCGACGAACGGCCGGTAGATGCCGGCCTCCTGCCGCTGCGACTGGACGTAGGGCGCGTGCGGGCCGCCGATATCCGGGCCCTCGTCCCAGTCCAGCCCGACCCAGCGCATAGAGTGCATCAGGTCGTCGGCGGCGCCCGGGACGAAGCGCTTCTCGTCGGTGTCCTCGATGCGCAGGATGAACTGGCCGCCGTAGTGCTTGGCGAACAGCCAGTTGAACAGGGCGGTGCGCACTCCGCCGATGTGCAGGTAGCCGGTGGGGCTGGGGGCGAAGCGCACCCGCACCGGCCCTTTGATGTCCGTCATGGCTGCGTCCTTTCCGTTCATTGCTCTAGTTCCATCGCTCTGCGGCAGGTTCGCTCTCCCAGAGCGACGGAGGAAGGGGTTCGCGGAGAGCGGCACGCCCTCCGCACCTTCCGGCGGGTGAAGCCGCCCTTTACACCATCTTCCAGCAGGCGAAGTCGCCTTCCTTCGCTTCCGGCGGGTGAAGCCGCCTTCTTTCGCTTCCGGCGGGCGAAGTCGCCTTCCTTCACTTCCAGCGGACGAAGCCGCCTTCCTTCGCTTCAGCGGGCGAAGCGGGCCTCCAGCCCATAAACAAGGCCGCCTCACCGGGTCCGGTGAAGCGGCCTGCGTTCGCGGATGCGGCACGCGCGAGCCTACCCAGACCACCGGTCCGGCACACGGGCCTGCGCACCTTGCTGGCTCGATCGGGCATTCCGCATCAGTATCGCTCCTGTGCGCAGGAGTATAGCAGGGCACCGCGGCGGTGTCAATGCGCGCCTACCGGCTGCGGGTGACCCCGACGCGGGCGCAGACGAATGCGACCGGGCAGATGCTGCAACGCGGCGAGGTCGGGTGGCAGATGTTCTGCCCGAGCGTGACGAGCAGGCCGTTGATCTCCATCCAGTACTCCGGCGGCAGCTTCGCCCGCAGCGCCAGCTCGGTCTCCTCGGGCGTCTTCGTCCTGAGGTAGCCCCAGCGGTTGCAGATGCGGTGGACGTGGGTGTCGACGCAGATCCCCGGCAGGCCGAACCCGGCGGTCAGAACCAGGTTGGCCGTCTTGCGCCCCACGCCCGGCAGCGCGAGCAGCGCGTCGAGGTCCGCCGGAACCTGCCCGCCGTGGCGCTCGATCAGCTGCGCGCAGAGCTCGCGGATGGTGCGCGCCTTGGTGCGGTAGAAGCCGACCGGGTAGATCAGCTCGGCGATGCGCTCTTCGGGCAGCGCGAGCATGGCGGCGGGCGTGTCCGCCTCGGCGAACAGGCGCGGGGCGACGACCGCGGTGAGCGTGTCCTTGGTGCGCAGGCTGAGGATCGTCGCGATCAGGATGTGGAACGGGCTGCGCTCGCCGCGCATGCCGTCCACCAGCGGCTGCGGGTAGTTCGGCATGCTGTCGCGCAGGGCCGCGATGGCGGCGTGGATGTCGAAGTCGGTCATTGTCGGCTATAATCTCCGCGGCCGCGGCGTCACGGCCGTATTGTAGCAGTGCGCCCGGCGGGCGGCAACACGTGAGCGGTGGAGAGCCTGTGGCCTCCACCTCCTCGTTTTCAGCTACCTTGCGTTGGTGAGGTGGCCGCGGAGCAGCGCCCTCACCCGCAGAGATATTCGCGCAAACCCGTATGCTTCGTCTCAAGCTCCCAGCGATGGCCCGGACCCCCTACGCTGCGGACATGATCTCGCTGGCGGCCCTGCTGTGCTGCGCGCTGCTCTTCGGCTGGCTCGGCTACGCGGCCCCGCGGGCATCCGACCTCCCGATGAACACGCCGTCGGCGGTGCTGCCGGCGCGCTCCTTCAACGATCCCGAGCGTCTCCCCGACCAGCGTTGGTTCCGCTGGACGAACGGCCAGAGCCGCCTGAGCCCGCCGAACCCCGGCGGCGCGGTGCGGCTGCGGCTGCGGCTGCTCGACGGGCCAGATGGGAACACGCCGCTCACGGTGGGGACGCCGGGCGGCGCGCTCGACTTCCAGGTGCAGCCGGGGATACGCCGCTACGACCTGCTCCTGGCGCCGTCGGCGGGCGAGCGCGTCGAGCTGACGCTCTCCTCGCCCACCGTCGCGATCGCCGGCAGGCACCTGGGGGTCGGCGTGACCGATGTGCGCGTCGCTGGCGGGGGCGCGGCGCCGCTGCGCGTTCTGCTGGTGCTGGCGGCGGCGACCGCGGGCGCCTACCTGCTCCTGCGCCGCGCCGGGCTCCGCCCCCGGGCTGCGGTGGCGGTTGTGCTGGCGCTGCTCGCGCTCGCGGCGCTCTTCCTGCACGCCGGCGGCTGGCAGTTCGCGCTCGCGGAGCGGGCGCTGATCCCGCTCGGGGCGGGGGCGCTGGCGGCGGCGCTCCTCGACCGACGGCAGAAGATAGCTGACACGAGCCCCTCCGAGGAGCGGCGAGGGCGGGCCGCGGACAGCCTTCAGCCCACAGTCATCATCCTGCTGCTGGCCCTCGCCCTGGTGCTGCGCATCCCGTGGCTCCTGGCGCCGGACCCGACCGGCGACCTGGAGCTGGCGGCGCGGCGCATGTACTACCTCGCGGGCGACGGGCTCGCGGGCGCCTACGTGCGCGGCGGCGACTACATGCCGCTGCGGCTCTACCTGCTGTGGGGCTTCAGCCAGGTGGTCTCGGCGGCGGGCGCGAGCTTCGTCGAGCCGATCGCGCCGCTGACCGAGCTGCTCGTCAAGCTGCCGCAGCTCACCGCCGACCTGGCGACGGTCGCGGTGATCTACTGGTGGGGGCGGCGCTGGATGGGCCCGCGCGGCGCCGCGCTAATCGCCGCGCTGTACACCTGCGCGCCGCCGGTGTGGATCAACTCGGCCTGGTGGGGCCAGGTGGACGCGCTGCTGATGCTGCCGATGCTGGGCGCGGTGATGCTGCTGGAGCGCGCCGGCGGGCGCTGGGCGTGGATCTGCTGGGCGCTGGCGCTGCTGGTCAAGGCCCAGGCGATCATTCTGGCGCCGGTGCTCTACGTCGCCACGCTGCGGCGGCACGGGGCGGCCGGGCTGGCGCGCGGCACGGCGTGGGCGGCGGCGACGCTGGCGCTCGGCTGCGCGCCGCTGGTGCTTGCGGGGCAGGGGTTCGGGCTGGCCGAGGCCTACCTGGGAGCGGTGGGGCGCTTCCCGCGCACCACGTACGGCGCGTACAACCTTTGGTACCTGGCGCTCGGCGGGAGCGTGGTGAACGACTTCGACGCGGCGGTGGGGCCGCTGAGCTACCGCCAGATCGGGCTGGGCCTGCTGGGCGCGGCGGTGCTGGCGGTGTGCGTCGGGCTGTGGCGGCGGGACGACGAGGCGGGGCGGGCGGAGGCGGCGGCGGCGGTCGCGTTGGCGTTCTTCACGCTGCCGACCCAGATGCACTCGCGCTACCTGTTCCTGTCGCTGGCCTTCGTGGCGCTCGCGGCCTGCGCCGACCGGCGGCTCGCAGCGCTGTTCATCGTGCTCGCGGCGAGCGCGACGGTCAACATCTTCGGGATCCTGGACGGGTTCTGGCCGGCAGCGCGCAGCTTCATCGAGGCGTCGCCGTTGCCGTTCGTCTGCGCGGTGGTGAACCTGCTGGCGCTGGGGGCGATGCTGGCGAAGCTCTTCGGGCGGGGAGGGGCGGTCCCCGAAGTGCGGGCGCAGCGCGCGGTCCCCCAACGCGCTGCGTCCCAACGAGAGCCGCGGAGCTAGGGGCGGAGCGCGCTGCGCCCTTAGCTACAGGACCGGAACCCCCGGCACTTTGGTCCTGATGCGGTAGAGCGAGGTGCGCGCGGTGATGTAGAGCGTCTGGCGGTCCTCGTCGCCCCAGGCGCAGTTGGCGGGGCGCTCGGGCGTGACGATCACCCCGAGGTGCGTGCCGTCCGGCTCGAAGACCCACACCCCGGTCGCGCCGGTGACGTAGAGGTGCCCCTCCACATCGATCTTCATGCCGTCGGGCGAGCCGGGCTGCGGGTGGTCCATATCGCACAGCACGCGGCTGTTCGCCAGCGTGCCGTCCGGGCGCACGTCGAAGGCGCGCACGTGGCGCCGCGGCGAGTCGTCGACGTAGAGCACCGACTCGTCGGGCGAGAACGCCAGGCCGTTCGGCCGGTCGAAGTCGTCGACCAGCAGCTCGATCGTGCCGTCGGGCAGGATGCGGTAGAGGCCGTTCACCGGCTGCTCGCGCTGCTCCGGCTGGATGCCGTAGGGCGGGTCGGTGAAGTAGATCGTGCCGTCGGACTTGACGACGACGTCGTTCGGGCTGTTGAGCCGCTTCCCGTTATAGCGCTCGGCGACGGCGACCACCGTCCCGTCCGCCTCGGTGCGCGAGACGCGCCGGTTGCCGTGCTCGCAGGCGATCAGCCGGCCTTGGCGGTCGAGGGTGAGGCCGTTCGAGTTGCCGCTGCCCTCGCGCCACACCGCGAGCTCGCCGCCGGGCCGCCACTGGTAGATCCGGGCGGCGGGGATGTCGGAGAACAGCAGGTAGCCGTCCGGGTGCCAGACCGGCCCCTCGGTGAACTGGAAGCCGCCGGCGATCTTCTCGGGGTCCCCGGACTCGATCAGGGATTTGAGCTTCATTGGTTCCACTCTTCAACTATCCACGAAGAACACGGAGGGCACGGAGAGATAGCGCGGATCCTTTCTCCGTGATCTCCGCGCCCTCCGTGGATCCGTTCTCTGTGTCCCCGTGCCCTCCGCGGATCACGGGGTCTTCTCCTCCAGCCGGAAGTTGTCGAAGCGCACGCGCACATCGTTGGCGGTGCCGCTGCTGACGATCAGGCCGACCATGCCCTGGATATCCTCCTCGAGCTCGAGCTGCCCCAGGTCGTTGCCGTTCACCGCGACGGAGAGCAGGTTGCCGGTGACCTCGATGCGGATCGTGTTGGTCTGGCCGGTGCCTGGCTTGACCGCCTCGACGAGCACCGGCGGCACGAGGATCTGCGACCCGGCGACCGGGTCCTGGCGGAGCAGCGCGAGCCCGCCCTCGGGGAAGATCAGCAGGCTGTAGAAGTCGAACGACCCGCCGTCGCCGAACATCACGCCGTAGGCGATGCCGTCGCCCTCGCCGTTGGCGAGCATCGCGTCCACCTCGAGCGAGAAGTCGCTGACGCGCGACGAGCCGGTGGGCAGCGGCTGCTGCCAGGTCTGGATGCCGGCGCCGGCGATGATCTCGTACTGCCCGTCGGCGATCTGGGCGCCGCCGCTGCTCCAGCGGGCGCGCGCGGGGTCGCTGAAGTCCTCGCGCAGGTCCAGCTCGCCCACCCGGCCCTCGATGTTGTCGAAGCGCACGGCGACGCCCCCGGCGTCGTACGTCTGCAGCCCGAGCGTCAGCTGCCCGCCGACGTCGATCTCGTCCTTGACCCGCACCACCTCGTTGCCGTTGATCGAGCCGACGATGTCGGCGCCGCGGGCGACGACGCGCAGGCGGTTGACGGCGCCGGGGCCGGTCTTGATCCGGCCGTCGAAGGTCCACGGCACGAGCTGCTCGTACTGCTCCTTGTGCACCCGCACCAGGCGGTAGTAGCCGGTGCCGCTGATCGAGAACAGCAGGTAGTCGCCCGGGCCGCTCTGGCGGAAGCGGATGCCGTACTCGGCGGTCGGATCGCCGGCGACCTGCTGCACGTCCACGGCCATGTCGAAGTCGTCGATCGCGCTCGCGTCGAACAGCGGCTGCTCGGGCGCCTCCTCGGGGCTGGCGGCGGGCGCGGGGCCGAGGAACAGCGCGTAGCCGTCGTAGTTCGGGATGTCGATTCGCAGCTCCAGCGCGCCGTCGGCGATCCGCGACTGGGACTGGTCCCAGCGGTTGGTCGGCTGGTCGAAGTTGTCCTCGATCAGCAGCGGGCTCGGGGGCGCCTCGGCATTGCCCGCCGGCCCGGGCTTCTCAGGCGGCGGGGGCGTGCTCGGGCGCGCGAGCAGCGCCGTGGCCCGGTCTCGCATGGCGGGCACCGTGACGAACAGCGCGGCGGCGGCGCAGAACTGGAGCAGCACCAGGACGCCGAGGCCGATCACGAGCCAGCTGAGGAAGCGGCGGCGGGGAGGCGCCGGCGGCGGTGGGTAGGCCGGGTAGTTCTCCATTGCGCGATATCCTCGTGAGGCGGCGCCGCGGATGAGGCTGCCGCACGGCGCGCTGCTAGAACGGGGTGGCCGCGCCATCTGCGCGCCGAAGACATGCCCGCACGCGAGGCGCCGCTGGTAGAGATCCGGGTTCAGTGACGACTACTTTAGTATACTCGATCTTGGCCACTACAGACATTCGTCGGGGGCTCCTGGCCCTGCAGCGCCTCCCGGCGGATCTCCTCTGCGCGGAGAGCTCGCCGGGAGGTGTTGCAGACCGTTGCGAGAGGGCGGGGCGAGCCGCGGCGCAGGCCGTATCAGGAATCGACGCAGAACATTCACAGAACTGCGATCCTCAGACGTAGCTTTTTGGTGATACTGACGGGATACTGTAACCGGGCGCTCGGCGCGCCGTACATGGTGGCGTGACAAGCGGTGTCAAGCCGGCGTTCTCCTTAGTAGGAAGCAGTTCCTCCTCCAATCCCTGTTCACGCGTATCGCGCGCCCGACGGGAGGGCCAGGGGGAGCGAGCCACACCCCGGAGTCCGCCCGCCGGCAGCGAGCATCGGCGACGTTATCGGATCGACCACCATACAAGGAGGCGCTATGACATTTCTCGTCGGCTGTGTGTTTGGGTTCGTCGCCTGGTTCCTGCTGCGCTACCTTGCGGCGGGCATCTTCACCGTAGACCAGAACGAGCGCGCGGTGAAGACGATCTTCGGGCGAGCCGAGCGCCTGAGCGAGTCCTCGCTGGAGGACCCCTTCTCCGAGTACCTGCGCCCGGAGGAGCGCGAGCGCTACCGCTACCCGCAGGTGCGGGTCATCCCGCCCGGCGGGCCGTACTTCAAGTGGCCGTGGGAGCGGGTGTACAAGGTCTCGGTCGCGACCCAGACCTGGAACATGGCGGTTGACCCCGAGGACCCGCATGCCAACAACGAAGGCCAGCTGCTGGAGGCCGTCACCAAGGACCAGCAGAACATCGGGCTGACCGGCCAGATCCGCTACCGCGTCAGCGAGCGCAACCTGTACGCCTACCTGTTCGGCGTCAAGCAGCCGATCGTGCACGTGATGGGCTACTTCATCTCCATCCTGCGCGAGCGGATCGCCAACTTCGAGGCCCCGCGCCGCCCGCCGCTCGACGACGGGCAGCAGGTGGAGAGCGCCGGCGCGGTGATCGGCGTCTCGATCAACGACCTGCGCAAGAACCTGCGCGACCTCAACGAGCTGATGGACCGCGAGTGCCTCTCGGCCGAGGCGCGCTACGGCATCATCTTCGACGCCTCGCTGATCACCGGCATCGACGCCCCGCCGGAGGTCGAGTCGGCGCTGGCGGCGATCAACACCGCCCACAATCAGGTGTCGTCGGACATCAGCCTGGCGCAGGCGGCGGCCGACCAGAAGATCGTGCAGTCGCGGCGGGCGGTTGAGATCGAGACCCTGAAGGCGCAGGCGGAGGTCGAGCCGCTGCTGGCGCTGGCCAGCCAGCTGGAGGAGCTGAAGCGCCAGGGCGGGCCGGGGGCGCTCGCCGCCTACGTGCGCAGCGTGCGGCTGCGGCTGTTCGGCGAGGCCAAGCGCGCGGTCCTGGAGGTGAAGTGATGGTTGAGTTCCTGATCGGCGCCTTCGGCACCTTCATCTTCTGTCTGATCGCCCTGCCGGTGACGCTCGGCCTGATCCGCGCCTTCGGGCTGTACGCGATCGTCGAGGAGGGCACCTGCCACGTGTATGTGCTGTTCGGCAACGTCGTGGGGGTGCTGCGGGAGCCGGGGCTGTACTTCCTGCCGGCGCACCTCGGCCTGTCGGCGTTCATCGTCAACTGGCTCGGGCGGCGCCACGTGCTGGACATGCGGCTGGACCAGAAGTACCTGCGCTCGCAGCCGGTGAACTCCGAGGAGGGCGCGCCCATGGGCGTGGGCGTCTGGTACGAGATGAAGATCTCGGACCCGGTCGCCTACCTGTTCCGCAACGCCGATCCGCAGGGCAGCCTGGCGGCCAACGTCTCGAACGCGACGATCCGCACGCTCTCGAACCTGCCGCTGAGCGAGATGCTGGAGAACCGCCACGCGATGAGCCGCGCGGTGCGCGAGGAGGTCTCGCCGAAGTCGGCCGAGTGGGGCTACCAGCTCGGATCGGTGTACATCCGCAAGGTCCACTTCCGCGACAACGAGATGATCCGCCAGATCGAGGCCAAGGTGGTGAACCGGCTGCGCCAGGTGACGAGCGCGATCAAGCAGGACGGCGCGAACCAGGTGAGCATCATCACCAGCACGGCCGAGCGCCAGGCGGCGGTGGAGTTCGCCAAGGCCGAGGCCATACGGCCGCGGATCTTCGGCGAGGCGCTGAAGCGCATCACCGCCGACCCGCAGGTGGCCGAGGCGCTGTTCGAGATCCTGGAGTACCAGCGGCTGGCCGAGGCCAACGCCGACGTGACGCTGGTGCCCTCCGGCAGCCCGATGCTCGCGAAGCTGATCGCGGCCGACTCGTCGCAGCAGCCCCGCGGGCCGTTCGTCGAGCCGCCGGCGCGGCGGTAGAGCGCCCGCAGGGCGTCGCCGCAGAGTGCGCGAGAGGGCGCAGAGGAAAGGGTGTCAGGCCCGCCTCTGCGCCCTCGTCTCATTCCCGCCGGAGAGCCGCCGGCTCTCTGCGCTATGCCGCCCTTCGCGGCGCATCTGAGTGCAGCGGGATCACATCGGCGCGCTGCGGCGGCACCGCGCTCACCGGGGTGCCGGGCGGTGGCAGCGTGACCGTGCCGCAGACCCCGCAGACCGGCCAGCCGCCGGGGCGGCGGAAGTGGGCGGTGTGCCGACCACAGCTCGCGCAGCGCTGCACCGAGCCCCTGAACCCCTCGAGCCCGCAGTCCTTCAGCAGCATGGCCATCGCGCACCTCGCTCTTCACTTTTGAACACCTGTGCTACTCCGGCTATAGTAGCACAGGTGTTCTTGTTGGTCAAGCGGCGATGCGCGGGCCTTTGGCTCACTGGAGGCGGCGCACGATCAGCGCGAGCGTCAGCACGGTGTCACGCCGCAGCTCCGCCGCCACCGGTTCCTTGAGGCCCAGGCGAGTGTATATCGCGTCGATGTGGTTTCGCACGGTGTGCGGGCTGAGGCCCAGCCGGCGCGCGATGCTATCGGTGCTGCTCATCAGCAGCGCGGCGATCTCCAGCTCGCGTGGCGAGAGTGTGTCGAGCTGGGCGGCGATGCGCTCGACGAGCGGGGCGATGTCTGGGGGCAGCGCGGCGAGCAGCGCCGCCCCATAGCCCTGAGGCTGCCGTAGCCCGGGCTGCATATACACCGCGCCGAGCAGCGCGTGCTCGATCGCCGTGCGCAGCTCCTCCGGCAGGCTGCCCTTGATGACGTAGGCCAGGCCGCCCCAGCCCTTCGCCGCCATGCTCACGACCGCCGGAACCTGGTCTTCGTAGCCGGTCCAGATCACGACGGCAGTCCCCGGCGCGGACTGTTTGATGCGGTGGATCAGGTCGAGGCCGTGCTCGGGCGAGGGCGCTGGCCTGCGCTCGCCATCTCGTCGCAGACGCAGATCGACGACGGCGAGCCGAAATGGCTCCGGCTGGTCGAGGAGGCGTAGCGCCTCGTCGTAGGTTCCTGCGCTCGTGACGGCGAATTCCAGATCCGTCAGAAAGTAAGCGAGCTCGTTCTGTGCGAACGAGTCATCCTCGACCAGGAAACAGCGTGGGGTGGATGGAGGCTGCTGCATCGCTTCTCTGCTGGCGACACGCGGCTCGTGTGGGCGGGGTGGGTAACATTCCCCAGCGTCGACGGTCAACATTACCCATTGTCCGGCGCCACCGCCCATTATATCGTGGGTGCAGCCATCTTTTTCTCAATGCCAACATTGCCGGAGGGACCCCGTGAAGCGCCATCGATTCGCTTGCGGCGTCTCTCTCGTGCTGTCCTTCCTCCTGATCTCCCTCGTGCTCGTGATGCCCGCGCGGCGGGCGTCGGGGTCAAGCAGGATATGGCAGCCCTGCTGGACAGGTTTTTCGGCTGGTGGCTCGTACCCGTCGGATCTATAGCCGTGGACGACAAGCTGTACTTCACCGCGAACGACGACGAGCTGTGGCGGAGCGACGGCGCCGCAACCGGCACACAGCGCGTGCACTCGCCCGCGCCGGGAGCCACGCTGAGTCCGTTGGCGGCCAAGAGAGATCTGTTGATCGTTACTTCCCACCTGTCAGAAGCAGAGCGGTGCACGCTCAGGCAGAGCGATGGCACGGCCGCTGGAACGCGACCGGTGACGGCGGCAGATTCGGCGCCCGAGCCCAACGGGTTCGGCCGTGTACACTTTGACACTGCCGAATGTAGCCCAATGCACCTTGACCTGAATCTCGTCGTGGCTGTAGACGATGGGGTCTTCCTCACCACGTACGATGGCGCTGCACGGGCGCTGTGGAAGAGCGATGGAACCGCGGCCGGCACACAGCGGCTGGTGGACAGGATTAGTGGAGAAAGGCTGGCTGCGCTCGGTAACATCGTGTTCTTCAGCGCCTACGATCCGTCGCACGGCTGGGAGCTGTGGCGCAGCGACGGGACGCCAGGCGGCACGTCGCTGGTGAAGGATATCGCGCCGGGCCCGGCCTCCTCTCACCCGCGCGGCCTCACGGTGGCCGGTGGGCGGCTCTTCTTCGTGGCCGACAGCGACGGCGTGAGTGGCTCCGAGCTGTGGACGAGCGACGGCACCAGCGCGGGGACGACGCGCGTGAGGGATATCCACGTGCGCCTCGACAGCCTGATCGTCCTGGGCGGCTGGGTGCTGTTCGCTGCTACCGATGACAGCGGCGCGCGGCTGTGGCGCAGCGATGGCACCGAGGCCGGTACGGTGCCCGTCGCGCCGGTCGATGTCAGGGATTGGCTCGCCGTAGGCGGCGGCAAAGTGCTGTTCAGAGGCTATGGCCCTGCAGGCTTCGATTTGTGGGTCAGCGACGGCACTTCCGATGGCACCGTACTGCTACGGGAGGATGTGGGAGAGCTAGGTTGGCCGGCGGCGCGCGGCGTTGCGCTGTCCCTCACGGCCTCCGACGACTAGGTGGGCGACAGGCTGTGGCACAGCGGCGGAGAAAAGCGGCGGCCTCAACCCGTGGTTGACACGGGGCGATGCGGGTTGGGGAAACCTCGGCGCAGGTCGACAACGCGTTGTACGCTATACTGTATACGAGGTGCTCGACACCCCTGATATGAGCTGACGCAGCTCGTCGACGCGTCCTGGTAGACAATCTGTAACGCTCGTGCCCCGACTCGCACCCATCCCGTCGCTCAGGCCGGCACTGCTGCTGCTGGCCGGCATGGCGGTGCTCGCCGCCGGGACACTGGGGACGTTGGGCACCACGAATCTGCTCGGCCGCCCCTCGTTCGGCGCGCTGGTGCTGCGGTCCGACGCGCAGCGCTGCCTGGCGGTGAACCCGGTGACGCCGGTCTCGTGGCCGGCGCTGGCCTCCGGCGCCCTCCAGGTCGGCGACTGCATCGAGACGGTGGGCGGCATCCCCATCGGCGATAGGAAGCTCATCGATACGCGGCTGCGAGCGCTGGTCGACGGGCCGCCATCCGAGCGCTTCGTCGAGGTCGCGTTCCGCCGCGCGGAGATGCCGTTTGTCGTCACACTTCCGGTGGCGCGGATCGGCCTCTTCGAGTGGCTGCAGGTCCAGGTCGGGCTGGTGGTGGTGGCGCTGGCCTGCTGGCTGATGGCGCTGGTGGTGCTCCTCGCGCAGCCGCACGCCGAGGCCAACCAGGTCTACGCGCTGCTCTACCTCGCCACGGCGCTGGGGGTTGTCGGGCTGCACCACCAGTTCCAGAACGATCAGGTCGGTCGCCTCTACACAGCGCTGACGATCGTGATCAGCCCGCAGCTGATCGGCGCGGCGCTCTTTCACCTGGCGCTGCTGATCCCGGAGCCGCTGCGGAGACGCCGCTGGCTGCGCTTCGCGCTCTACCCGCCCGCGCTGGTGGGCCTTGGCCTGCACCTCGACAGCATGCTCGACATGGCCGGCGAGCATCCGTGGAGCCCGGACTTCGCCCGCGCGGCCAACCTCATCGGCGCCGCGCTGATGTTCGCCGGGCTCGTGGTGTTCGTCGGGCGGATGCTGCTGGCCGCTCGCCCCGGCCCGCAGCTACGCGTCATGCAGCAGGCGCGCCTGCTGCTCGTCTCGTGGGCGCTCGGCGTCACGCCGCTGCTCGCCATCGCTGTCTTCTTCCTCGCCACCAACCGCCTTCCGCGGGCGGTCTCGCTCCAGACCGGGCTGTTCTTCCTGCCGATCGCGCTGACCGGCACGGCCTTCGCGATGCTCCGCTACCAGGCGTTCGCCTACCGCGGCCGGCTGCTGCAGGGCATGACTGCGCTGTTCGTGAGCGCGTCCGCCGCGTGCCTGGCGCTGCCGCTCCTGCTGCCCTACCATATCGACGGCCCGCTGTTCGTTGCCGTCCTGGTGTGCGCCCTGGTGACGACGCTGTTCTGGTACCAGGATACGCCGCTGCGGCGCGCGTTCCGGCGCTATTTTCTGCGCCATCAGCAGGACTACCGGATCGCCTACATGTTCTCGCGCGCGATCCGCGAGACACAGCCGCTCGACGAGCTTCTCGCGACCGCCGCCCGGATGATCGGCGAGAGCTTCGAGGCGGAGTGGGTGGCGGTGCGGCTCGGCGGTGGGCCGGAGCGCCAGTGGGTTGCGGGGCAGGGGGTGCATCCGGCGGGCATGTCCGCTCTGCTGGCCACCACATCCGCGGCCGGCGCGTCTCTGATCGCTGGCCCCGCCGGCGCGATCGGGGTCGTGTGCATCGGCCCGCGCACGACGGGCGAGCCGCTCGACGAGGAGGACTACGGGCTGCTGAGCATGCTGACCGACCATCTCGGAAGGGTGCTCACCGTCCAGTCGCAGCTCGATCGGCTGGCGCGGGTGCCTGGCGTGGTGCTGGCGGCGCAGGAGCAGGAGCGGAGCCGGCTGAGCCAGGAGCTGCACGACGCAGTGTTGCCGTATCTGAGCGCGCTGCCGTTCGGGCTGGAGCGGGTCCGCCGCCTGCTTGGGGGCGGTGGGGAGGCGCGAGCCGAGCTGTGGCAGCTGCTCGATCGCTACAGCGAGAAGGCCACGGCGACGGCGCGCGAGCTGCGCAATATCATCGGGCAGCTCCAGATGCCAGATCTCCACGGCGCGCGGCTGTTCGCGGCCCTGCGCGCGAGCTGCGAGGCGATCTGCGGGCAGGCGCAGGTGGCGCTGGTGTGGGATGTGGCCGAAGCCGCCCCCGAGCTTGAGGCGGAGGCCGCGCTGCACCTCTACCGGCTGGTGCAGCAGGCCGTGACGAACGCCGTCCAGCACAGCCGGTCCGATGCCGTTCACGTCCAGGCGCGCTCCCTGGACGGCGCGGTGGAGATTACGATCCGCGACGATGGCGTGGGGTTCGATCCGGCGCAGGAGTCGCGCCCCGGACACATCGGGCTGCTCTCGATGCGTGAGCGCGCGCATGCCCTGGGTGCGACGCTGCGGATCGACTCGGCGCCGGGCGCAGGGACGCGGGTCTCGCTGACGCTGCCGGCGCAGCGCCCGCCGCGCTACGTGCCGCTCCCTGGGCTCGCGCTGGGCGACGCATCGGCTGGATTGGCGCACACGCCGCTGGAGGCCGAATATCTGGCTGTCATCGAGACGACGCGGCGGGCGACGGCCGAGGCCGGCCGCCGCGACCCGCTGCCCTTCGTTCTGGTGGGCGGCGCGCTTGTGGTCGCCCTGACAGGCGCCGGGTACGCGATGAGCCGGCCGTCCACGATCTGCGTTGGCGCTGCCCCCGCGCGCTGCGTCGTCGCCGCGCGGGCGAGCTGGCAGCGCACGGGGATCACCGTCGTGGCCAGGCAGCGGCTGTCGCTGCGGGTCATCGAGGGGCAGTGGACGATCAACGCCGAGGGGCTCGAGCCCTTCACGGGGCCGGGCGGCCAGCTGGGGAATCGCCCTGAGTGGACGGTGCTCCCCACCGCGGACCTCGGCGCGCTGATCGGCCGCATCGATGACGGCCCGCCGTTCGCCATTGGCGCGGGGCCCACGTTTGTGGTGCCGGCCAGCGGAGAGCTTCAGCTGCGGCAGAACGACGGCACCTGCGACACGTGTTTCCTGGATAACGATGGCCAGCTCGTCATCGAGATCTCGGCGGCGCCGTAGCTGGCCGCGCCGTGAAGCACGCCGTGCCCCTTGTCCTGTGATTTGACAGCCCATGCCCCCATTCGGTATACTCGGCGCGCCGTTTTAGCACACCCTTGTATACGATCAGCTAGGCGTTCCGCCACATGCGGCGGGCGCCCGAACGGCTGGATCCCCGGTCCGGGTGTTCTGAGCCGGGCGCGGGGATGCACGAAGCGGCACGGTTGTAATGCGGAGGTTATCGCTATGGCAACCCGACGAAGGCTCAGCGCGCGCGCCCTGGCCGCGCTGCTGGCTCTGATCATCCCGCTGCTGGCGGCCTGTGGCGGCCAGCAGCCAACGGGCGGCACCAGCCCGACCACAGCCCCGGCGGAGGAGCCGGCGGCGACCACGGCCCCGGCGGATGAGCCCGCCGGCGGCAGCACCGGCGGCGCCCAGCCGCCCTTCACGATCGGCGTCTCGAACGGCTTCGTCGGCAGCGAGTGGCGCACCCAGATGATCCAGGACCTGCAGGATGTCAACGCCGAGCTCATGGCCGCCGGCCTGACCAACGAGCTGGTGATCGAGAGCGCCGACACCGACGTGCCCGGCCAGATCCAGCAGATCCGCAACCTGATCAACCGCGGCGTCGACGCGATCATCATCAACCCCAACGACGTGCAGGCGCTCAACCCGGTGATCAAGGAGGCGGCTGACGCCGGCATCATCGTGATCGCGGTCGACCAGGAGATCTCGGCGCCGGAGGTGATCAACGTCGTGATCGACCAGACCGAGTGGGCGCGCATTAGCGCCCGCTGGCTGGTCGAGAAGCTCGGCGGCGAGGGCGACGTGGTGGTGATCAACGGCATCGCCGGGCACCCGGCCAACGAGGCGCGCTACGCTGGCGTCCAGGAGGTCTTCGCCGAGCACCCCGGCATCAACGTCCTCAACGTCGTCAACGCGAACTGGGACCAGGCCACCGGCCAGCAGCGCATGGCCGACCTGCTCGCCTCGCAGCCGAACATCGACGGCGTCTGGACGCAGGACGGCATGGCCTCGGGCGCGCTGCGCGCGGTGATGGCCGCGAACCCGGCCGAGTGGCCGGTGATGGTCGGCGAGGCGCGCATCGAGTACCTGCGGCTGTGGGATGAGGTGCGGCAGACGAAGCCGGACTTCGAGTCCTTCGGCGTGGTGAACCCGCCGGGCATCGGCGCGAGCGGGCTGCGCATCGCGGTCGAGCTGCTGCAGGGCCGGCAGTTCAAGGAGGGCGCGCTCGGCGGGCCGTACAACAACTCGCTCTACGTCCCGATCCCCGGCACGGTCAGCGCCGAGAACTTCGAGGAGGAGCTGGCCAAGTACCAGGACGCCCCGCAGTCCTACACGCTTGACGGCATCCTCACCGACGAGGAGGCGAAGGCCTTCTTCCAGTAGCCAAGGGTCGCCGGCGGCGCAGCGCCGCTGCGCCGCCGGCGAGGACAAGCGCATGCGGCCGTTGCTATCTGTCCAGCATATCGTCAAGCGCTTCGGCGGCGTCACTGCGCTTGCCGACGGCAACCTCGAGGTGTACGCGGGCGAGGTGCTGGCGCTCATGGGCGCCAACGGCAGCGGCAAGAGCACGCTCAGCAAGATCATCAACGGCGCGGTCGTGCCGGACAGCGGCACGATCACCCTCGACGGCGAGGTCACGCGCTTCGCCTCGCCGAAGGCCGCGCGCCAGCGCGGGATCGCGGCGGTCTACCAGGAGCTCAGCCTGGTGCCGGACATGACGGTGGCCGAGAATATCTGGCTGGCGCACGAGCCGCGACGATTCGGGCAGATCCGCTGGCGCGAGGTATTCGCGCGCACCGAGCGCCTGCTCGACCTGTTCGCCGGCACCATCCGGCCCAGCCTGCGGCCCGATACCCCGGTGGCCGCGCTGCCCCCCGACGAGCGCCAGATCGTGGAGATCCTCAAGGCGCTCAGCCTCGAGCCGCGCCTGATGATCCTCGATGAGGCCACCGCTAGCCTGGACAGCCGCCAGGTCAGCCGGGTGTTCGAGCTGGTGGCCGACTGGAAGGCGCGCGGCATGGCGGTGGTGTTCATCTCGCACCGCATGGAGGAGGTCTTCCGCGTGGCGGACCGCGCGACGGTGCTGCGCAGCGGGCGGACCGTGGGGACGGTGTCGATCGCTGAGACGTCCGAGCAGGCGCTGGTGGCGATGATGATCGAGGGCGGCGCGGTGGAGCGGCAGCTCACGCACGACGGCGTGGGCGAGCGCCCGGTGCGCCTGGTCGCCACCGATCTGCGCGCCGGCGCGCTGCGCGGCGTGAGCCTGCACGTGCGCGACGGCGAGCTGCTCGGGCTGGGCGGGCTGCGCGGCCAGGGCCAGTCGGACCTGCTGCTGGCGCTGTTCGGCGCCATCCCCTACTCGGGCGAAGTCATGCTCGGCGGCCGGCCGGTGCACTTCACTCACCCGCGGCAGGCGATGCGCGCCGGCCTGGCCTTCGTCCCCGGCGACCGCGGCCGCGAGGGGCTGCTGCACAGCCGGTCGATCCTGGAGAACCTGCTGCTGCCCTCCTGGGAGCGCTACGGCCGGCCGCTGCAGATGGCGCGCGCTCGGGCGGACGCGGCGCAGGTGGCGCGCGACCTGCGGCTGGTGATGGGCGGGCTCGACGACCCGGTGAGCAGCCTGAGCGGCGGCAACGCGCAGAAGGTGGTGCTCGGCAAGTGGCTGCTCCGCCAGCCGCAGGTGCTGCTGCTGGACGACCCGACCAAGGGCGTGGATGTCGGCGCCAAGGGCGAGTTCTACCGCATCCTGGCCGACCTGCGGGCGGCCGGTACGGCGATCATACTCTACAGCAGCGACGACGAGGAGCTGCTGGGGCTGTGCGACCGGGTGCTGGTGCTGCACGACGGGCGGGTGAGCGCCGAGCTGGCCGGCGAGCAGCTCAACCGGACGGCGCTGGTGACGGCCAGCATGGGGACGACCCACGCGGACGCCACGTAAGACGTGCAAGTAGAAAGACGCAGCAAGAAAGCGAGCCTGTCCCGATGAGCGACGCGCCACACGCGACCGATGCTCGGCAGGAGCAGACAGCTTTGCGCGTTGCGCTGGACACACTGCGCCGGCAGCCCTATCTGGTCGCGCTGCTGCTGCTGCTGCTGGCAGCGGCGATTAACTACGCCCTGCAGCCGAACTTCTTCCGGCCGGCGGTGCTGCGCGGCAACCTGCTGACCTACCTGCCGCTGATGCTGCTCGCCGCGGGCCAGACGATCGTCGTGATCGGCGGCGGCGTGGACCTCTCGGTGGGCGCGATCGTGTCGCTGACGAATGTCGTGATGGTCCAGGCGATCGCCGGGCGGCAGGATCCGGCGGTGGTGCTGCCGGCGCTGGCGCTGGCGCTGCTCGCCGGGGCGCTGGCGGGCGCGGTGAACGGCTTCTGCGTGGCCGTGCTGCGCTTCCAGCCGATCGTGACCACGTTCGCCACCAGCTTTGTGTTCTCAGGGCTGGCGCTGCGGGTGCAGGAGAGCCCGGGCGGCAGCGTCCCGGTGGACGCGATGGCGCTGATCTCCTCCAGCCCGCTCGGCATCCCCAGCACGCTGTGGGTGGCCGCCGCGGTGCTGGGGCTGTGGGCCATCCTGCGCGGCACCCGCTACGGCCCGTACCTGTACGCGGTGGGCGGCCAGCCGCTCGCGGCATACGTGACCGGCGTGCCGGTGGCGCTGGTGCGCTTCAGCACCTACGTGATCTCGGGGATCATGTCGGCCGCCGGGGCGGCGGCGCTGGTGCTGAGCACCGGCACCGGCAGCCCGCTGGTGGGCGGGCCGCTGACGCTCAGCTCGGTGGTGGCGGTGGTGCTCGGGGGCACGCGGCTCAGCGGCGGCCAGGGGAGCGTGGCCGGCTCGCTGATCGGCGTGCTCATCCTGGGGCTGATCCGCAGCATCATCTCGGCGGCCAACGTCCCGACCTGGTACCAGACGCTGGTGGACGGCCTGATCGTGATGCTGGCGCTGGCCGGGCCCGGCCTGGTGACGCTGCTGCGAAGCAGGGCAGCGGCCCGTACAACGACAACGGTATGACACGCCTGAGAAGCATCCTGAGCCCGCCGCTGATCGCCCTGCTGCTGGCGATCGGGCTGTTCGTGCTCGGCGGCGTCCTGCGGCCGGGCTTCGCCAGCTACGAGCTGGCGGTGAACATCCTGCGGCTGGCCGCGTTCCTCGGCATCATCGCCGCCGGGCAGACGCTGGTGATCATCGCCGGCGGCGAGGGGATCGACCTGTCGGTCGGCGCGGTGGTGACGCTGGGGGCGATCCTGGTGTTCCGCATCGTGGACGGGCAGGACTCGATGGTGCTGCCGGCGCTGGCGGTGGCGCTCGGCGCCGGGGCGCTGATCGGCGCGGTCAACGGCCTGGGTGTCACGCTGCTGCGCATCCCGCCGCTGGTCATGACGCTCGGTATGACCGGCGTGGTCCAAGGGCTGGTGCTGGCGGTGACGCAGGGGCAGCTCGAGGGGGGCGCCTCGCCGCTGATGAGCCGCCTGATCTCCGACCCGATCATCGCCAACATCCCCGGCGTGGTGTTCTTCTGGCTGCTGCTGGGCGCCGTGCTGTGGCTGGTGCTGGAGCGCACGCGCTACGGCAAGGAGCTCTTCGCCATCGGGGTGAACCGCACCACCGCGCGCCTCTCGGGGGTGCGGGTGCCGGCGGTGCTGGTGGCCACCTACTCGCTGAGCGGGATGCTGGCGGCGCTGGGCGGCGTGGCGCTGCTCGGCTTCACGCGCAATGTGTTCCTCAACCTCGGCAACCCCTACACGCTGCCGTCGGTGGCGGCGGTGGTGGTGGGCGGGACGCTGCTGGCCGGCGGCGTGGGGAGCTACTTCGGTACGATGGCCGGCGCGCTGGTGCTGACGCTGATCACCAGCCTGCTCACGACGCTGCAGATGCCGGAGTACGCGCGGCAGATCGTCTACGGGCTCACGCTGCTGGTGCTGCTCTCGGTCTATGGCCGCCAGCGCAGCCTGCGGCAGTAAAGAACGGGAGCGGCGCGCTCGACATAACCGCTCTCTCCTCTACCGCCGCGCACCCCTGTAGTGGACGAAGGGAACGACCCTGCCGGCACGACACACCTCACTCCAGACTGGCCTGGACGTGCTGCTCGCCGAGCGCCTGGACCTGGTGCGCGGGCGGCGGGTGGGCCTGGTGACCCACGCGGCCGCGGTGACGCCGGACCTGGCGCTCGGCGCGGAGCGGCTGCGGGCCGCCGGCGTGCAGCTCGCGGCGCTGTTCGGCCCCGAGCACGGCATCACCGGCGCGGCGGCTGAAGGGGCGAGCGTGGCGCACGGCCGCGACTCGGCCGGCGTGCCGGTCTACAGCCTCTACGGCGCGACGCGCGAGCCGACCGACGAGATGCTGGCCGGCCTGGACCTGCTCCTGTTCGACATGCAGGACGTGGGCGCGCGCTACTACACCTACCTTAGCACGCTGCTCTCCGTGCTGCGCGCGGCCGCCAGAGCGCGGCTCCCCCTGGTTGTGCTCGACCGCCCGAACCCGATCACCGGCGCGGCCGTCGAGGGGCCGCTGGTGACCCCGGGCTACGAGTCGTTCGTCGGCGCCGCGCCGCTGCCGGTGCGGCACGGCCTGACGCTGGGCGAGGCTGCGGGCTGGCTCGACGCGACCTTCGGCCTTGGGGCGGACCTGACGGTGGTCGCGATGCGCGGCTGGCGGCGCTCGATGTGGTTCGACGAGACCGGGCGGCTATGGGTGCCGACCTCGCCAGCCATGGCGCACCTCACGGCGGCCGCGCTCTACCCCGGCACCTGCCTGCTGGAAGGGACGAACCTCTCGGTCGGGCGCGGCACGGCGCTGCCGTTCGAGATCTGCGGCGCGCCCTGGCTGGACGGGGAGGCGCTCGCCGCGCGCCTCAACGCCCGCGGTCTCCCGGGGGTGCGCTTCCGCCCGCTGCGCTTCGTCCCGCTCGGGAGCCGCTTCGCCGGGCAGGAGTGCGGCGGCGTGCAGATCCACGTGCTGAGCCGCGCGTCGCTGCGGCCGGTCGCGCTCGGGCTGGAGCTGGTGGCGGCGGCGCGGGCGCAGCACCCCGAGGCGTTCGAGTGGGAGGCCGAGCACTTCGACCGGCTGATCGGCGGGCCGGCTGTGCGCGAGGCGATCGAGGGCGGCGTCCCGGCCGACGAGATCGCCGCGCAGTGGTCCGCGGAGGAGGCCGCGTTCGACAGCGCGCGGCGGCAGCACCTGCTCTACCCCGCGTGAGCCCTTAAACCGCTGCTTGACAAAGTAGGGATGCTTTGCTATAGTCGCTTTGTAAGTTTACTGGACTTTCATACCGCCTCGTTCTTCGTCCCACATCGCGAAGACGTACGCGTTCCAGCACCGGCTACCGCTAGGTGCTTCTGCCCGCGTAGTCTGAGCTATGCAGTCGTGCCGCCTGCCCTCGTGAGGAGGTAGGGGGGACCTCAGGTTCCCCAGGGCTGCTACACTCTGTCGCAGAGCGGCGGAGAGAGATACTGAGGAGGCGAAGTCTCTCCAACCCCTTCCTCGGGGTGCGGAGTGCGGCACCTGCCGCGGGGAGGTGTGGGGGGCCTGCGGCCCTCCAGGTGCCTACGTGGTGTCCGCGCACTGCTGAACAGACATTGCCGTGGATCGTCAGCTCGCCAAGGCAACGCGCCAGCATACCCGGGAGCACAACAGCTCGTTGGTGCTGCGCACGATCTACGACAACAACGAGATCAGCCGCGCCGAACTCGCGCGGCTGACGAAGCTCACCCGGACGACCGTCTCCGATGTCGTGACCAGCCTGATCGAGCGCGGGCTGGTGGTGGAGGTCGGCCCGGGGACGTCGACCGGCGGGCGGACGCCGATGCTGCTGAGCGTGCTGGACGACGCGCGCCACCTGATCGGCGTGCACCTGCGAAGCAACGACCTGTGCGGGGCGACGATCAACCTGCGCGGGGGCATCCGGCGCCGGGTGCAGCGGACCATCCCGAGCGGCGACAGCGAGCGCGTGCTGCCGCTGATCTGCGACCTGATCGACGAGCTGATCGCCTCGGCCACCAGCCCGCTGCTGGGGATCGGGGTCAGCACGCCGGGGCTGATCGACATGACCGCGGGGATCGTGCGGCGGGCGGTGAACTTCGGCTGGCAGGACCTGCCGCTGCGGGAGATCCTGCGCGCGCGCTACCAGCTGCCGGTCTACCTGGGGAACGACGCGCACATGGCCGCGCTGGCCGAGTACACCTTCGGCGCGAGCCAGAACCGCCAGAACCTGGTGGTGATCCGCGCCGGCCAGGGCATCGGGGCGGGGATCATCCTGAACGGCCGGCTGTACCACGGGCACGACTACGGCGCGGGCGAGATCGGCCATATCGTCGTGGCGGAGAACGGCATCCGCTGCAAGTGCGGCAACTTCGGCTGCCTGGAGACGGTGGCCGGCACCGGGCAGATCGTCCGGCGGGCGCAGCAGATCGCCGCCGAGCACCCTGAATCGGCGCTGCACCGCTACGCGCCGGACATCGCGCGGCTCGACCTGGATGCGGTCGTGCGGGCGTGCGCCGACGGCGACGAGGCGGTGCGGAAGCTGGTGGCGGAGGTCGGGCGCTACTTGGGCGCCGTGCTGGCCGGGCTGGTCGGCATCCTGAACGTCGAGCGGATCGTGATCAGCGGGCAGGTGGCGCGCTTCGGGGAGCCGCTGCGCGAGGCGGCGGTGGCTGAGATGGCGCGCCGGGCGCTGCCGACGCTGGTGCAGCGCACCGAGGTGGCGGTGGTCGAGGAGAGCCCGGACGCGGTGCTGCTGGGGATCTCGGCGCTGCTGCTGAACTACGAGCTGGTGCTGCAGCGGCACCTGGTCGGGGCGCCGCTTCGGGAGGGCTAGCGCGGCCCTCGGGCGGCTGGGAGCCGCGGACTCGAACTGGATTTCCGAAGCGTTATGCGGAAGCGAGTTGGCCGGAGGGAGGGGAAGCGATGAGCAAAGCGGCGCTTACTCAGGCTGAGCCGCGGGCGTCGGTCGACTGGCGGCGCTGGGTGCGGGCGATCGCCAGGAGCTTCCTCGTCCGGCGTATCGCCAAGGCGCTGTTCACTATTTTCTTCGTCACCTCGCTGCTGTTCTTCCTCGTGCGCCTGATGCCCTCCAACCCCCTGGAGATCTACATCCAGGAGTTGATGAGCCAGTACGGCATGTCGTATCAGGACGCAGCGAGCCAGGCGGCGTCGCTGTTCTCGATCGACTTCGACGCCCCGCTGTGGCAGCAGTACCTGAACTACCTGGCCGACCTGCTCCGCGGCAACCTGGGGATGTCGCTGCGGAGCACCGGCACGCCGGTGGTTGATATCATCCGCCAGTTCCTGCCCTGGACGCTCTTCAGCGTCGGCCTCGGGCTGCTGATAAGCTTCGCGCTCGGCATCGGGCTGGGCATGATCATGGCCTACCGGCGCGACAGCTGGCTGGACAACCTGCTCTCGCTGTTCGCCTCGATCACGACCAGCATCACGCCGTTCCTGCTCGGCATCATGATCATCGTGTTCGTCGCGGTGCAGTGGCGGTGGGTGAACTTCGCCGAGCTGCGCGGCTCGACCTCGCCGGGCATCCAGCCGGGCTTCACGCTCGAGTTCATCAAAGATATTCTGTGGCACGCCATGCTGCCGATCGGCACCTACGTGCTGACGACCGTCGGCTTCTGGATGCTGAGCATGCGCAGCAGCACGGTGGCGACGCTGGGCGAGGACTACGTGACCGTCGCCAGGGCGCGCGGGCTGAGCGACGGGCGCATCGCGACGGCGTACGTCGGGCGGAACGCGGTGCTGCCCCTGGTCACGCAGTTCACGCTCTCGCTGGCGGGGGTGATCGGCGGCTCGGCGGTGATCGAGCGCCTGTTCTCCTACCAGGGCATCGGCGCACAGCTGGTGGCATCGGTCATCCAGCGCGACTACTCGGTGATGCAGGGGATCTTCCTCATCCTCACCGTTGCGGTCGTGGTAGCGAACCTGCTGACCGACCTGTTCTATGGCGTCCTCGATCCGCGCATCCGGGTGACGGGGGAGGAGTAGCGATGGCCTCGCAGCAACAAGCGCTGAGCCCCGTGCGGCGCAGCGTCGTCGTCGATATGCTGTTCGGCATGTGGTCCGGGGTGGTGCTGCTGGCGCGCAACCGCGTCGGGCTGATCGGGCTGATCGGGCTGGTTGCCTTCATCCTGCTGACGTTCGTCGGGCCGTACATCGTGCCGCTCGACACCACCGTGAAGGTGGATCAGATCTACGTGCCGCCGTCGTGGGAGCACCCGCTGGGGACGGACAGCCAGGGGAAGGACATCTGGTCACAGATCGTCCACGGGGGCCGCGAGCTGATCCTGATCTCGGTGGGGGCGGCGCTGCTCTCGACGCTGATCGGCGCGAGCCTGGGGGCGCTCAGCGCGGTGGCCGGCGGGTGGGTGGACTCGCTGGTGATGTTCCTGACCGACATCTGGCTGACGATCCCGCAGCTGCCGCTGCTGATCGTGCTGGCGGCCTTCGTCCGCGTCAACAACCCGGTGACGCTGATCCTGATCATCGGGCTGCTGAGCTGGCCGGCGTTCCTGCGCGCGGTGCGCTCGCAGGTGCTGGCGATCAAGCAGAGCGACTTCGTCGAGGCGGCGCGCGTGCTGGACCTGGGCACCGGGCACATCATCTTCCGCGAGATCCTGCCGAACATGATGAGCTACATCACGATCAACTTCATCCTGGCGATCACCGCGGCGATGGGCTTCCAGGCGACGCTGATCTTCCTGGGCGTGGTGCCGCTCAGCGGCACGAACTGGGGCGTCATGATCCGCTTCGCCGACACGCGCGGCGCGATCTTCTCGCAGGATAGCTTCTGGTACATCATGGCCCCGGTGATGGCGATCTCGCTGTTCCAGCTGGCGCTGGTGGCGCTCGAGCGCGGCTTCGCCGAGGTGTTCAACCCGCGGCTGCGCTCCTGATGGGGTATGCGACGGGGATGCGCCCCCCGCTTGTGGAGTGCGGGGGCGATTTTCACCGCGAGGCTGCTTCTGCCGCCCCTGCTCGCAGGGAGGCGGGCCGCAGGCTCTCCACCGAACCATACCACCGCGTGTGTCCTATAGGGATGAGCTATGAGGCATGAGCATGAGGGGTGAGGCATCCCCCGACCGCACGGCGGCGCCTGTGAGGGACAATGAGGTCATCCTCTCGGTGCGCAACCTGAGCGTCGAGTACCGGGCGCGCCGCGGGCTGGTCAAGGCGGTCAACAACGTGAGCTTCGACCTGCGGCGTGGCGAGAGCATCACGCTGGTGGGCGAGAGCGGCTGCGGCAAGACCACGCTGGGGCTGAGCATCGTGCGCCTGCTCCCGCGGCAGGCCGATATCCGCGAGGGGCAGATCCTGTACCGGCGCGACGGGCGGGAGATCGACGTGGTGAGCCTCTCGCCCTCCAGGCTGCGGCAGTTCCGCTGGGCCGAGTGCGCCATGGTGTTCCAGGGCGCGCAGAACGCCTTCAACCCGGTGCTGCGGGTGTGGGACCAGATGTGGGACACCATCCGCGCCCACGGCGGCATGCAGAAGGCCGCCGCGCGCAACCGGGCGCTGGAGCTGCTCAGCATGGTGCAGCTCGAGCCGCGGCGGGTGATCGACGCCTACCCGCACGAGCTGAGCGGCGGCATGCGCCAGCGGGTGCTGATCGCCATGAGCCTGCTGCTCAACCCGCAGGTGCTGATCCTCGACGAGCCGACCACCGCGCTGGACGTGCTCACGCAGCGGACGGTGATCGAGGTGCTGCGCCGGCTCAAGGAGGAGCTCGGCTTCGCGATGATCTTCATCACGCACGACCTGGCGGTGGCGGCCGAGCTGGCCGACCGGGTGGCGACGATGTACGCCGGGCGGATCATCGAGATCGGGCCGGTCGAGGATATCTTCTACCGCGCCGGCCACCCGTACTCGGTCGGGCTCATCCGCGCGGTGCCGACGGTGACGGGCGCGTTCGCCGATCTGGTCTCGATCGAGGGGTCGCCGCCCGACCTGATCAGCCCGCCATCGGGCTGCAAGTTCCACCCGCGCTGCCCGTACGCCACCGAGCGCAGCCGCACCGAGGAGCCGGAGCTGGTACAGATTGGGAGGGAGCACTTCGTCGCCTGCCACAACTGGCAGGCGGTGCGCGCCGATGTGGAGGCCCGGCGCAGCGCGGCGGGCAACGGCCAGGGGAGCGCCCCGGTCGTCGAGTACACGCGGGACGTCCAGGAGGGCGCATGAGCCAGCCGATACTCGAGCTTGTCAACGTCTCACAGGTCTTCAAGTGGCATAACAAGCCGGTGCGGGCGGTGGACGGCGTCAACCTGGCGATCGGCGAGGGCGAGACGATCTGCCTGGTGGGCGAGAGCGGCTGCGGTAAGACCACCACCGGCAAGATCGCCGCCGGCCTGCGCCGCCCCACGTCGGGGCAGGTGCTGTTCCGCGGCCGCGATATCTGGACGCTGAAGGGCAAGGACTGGCAGGAGTACCGCAGCGCGGTGCAGATGATTCACCAGGACCCGTACGCCTCGCTCAACCCGGCCCACAGCGTGTCCGATATCCTGAGCGCGCCGCTCTTCCGCCACGGCCTGGTGCGCGACCGGCGCCAGGCGCGCGAGCGCATCTATCAGCTGCTCGAGCTGGTCAACCTGACGCCGGTCGAGGACTTCTACGATAAGTACCCCCACCAGCTGAGCGGCGGGCAGCGCCAGCGGGTCTCGATCGCGCGCGCGCTCACCGTCAACCCGAGCTTCCTGATCGCCGACGAGGCGGTCTCGATGGTCGACGTGTCGATCCGCGTCAGCCTGCTGAAGACGCTAGCCCAGCTGCGCGAGCGGCTCGGCGTGGGGTTCATCTTCATCACCCACGACCTGGCGATCGCCAAGTACTTCGCCTGGCAGGGGAAGATCGGCGTGATGTACCTGGGCCGCATCGTCGAGTTCGGGCCGACGCCGCAGGTGGTGAGCGACCCCGGGCACCCGTACACGCGCGCGCTGCTGGCGGCCGTGCCGGAGGCCGACCCGGTGCTGACGCGCAACAAGGAGCGCCCGGCGCTGCAGAGCCAGAACATCCCGAGCCTGCTGAACCTGCCGCCGGCCTGCACCTTCCACCCGCGCTGCCCGCTGTTCGTGGCTGGCATGTGCGACACGATCGAGCCGGCGCTGACCGAGTACGCCGCGGGCCACATGGCCGCGTGCCACGTGACGACGGGCAACGTCACGGCGCGCGAGCGTGTTGAGGTATGAACCCGCAGACGGGCCGCGCGGCCTTCTCCATAGCGGCCTTCATCACGGTGACCGGCCTGCTGCTGCTGCCGTTCCTCGAGCGCGACAGCGCCGAGTTCGTCGTCACGGTGCTGGCGGTCATCGTGGGAGGGGTGATGCTGGTGGTGGTCGCGATCCTGGCCCGGCTCAGCCAATGAACATTTTCCCGCCGCTCTGCCGCGACGCAGCCGCCGCAGAGCAGCGACGATACAGGCTCTCGGAGGGCCGCAGGCCCTCCGGACCTCCCAGCGGAGGCCGCAGGTCCTCCAGACCTCCCCGGAAGGAGGGCGGGCGGCTCGACCGCGTAAGTCCTGGAAGCGAGAAAGGAGGGCGCAGACTACCTGAGTTGTACGGGCGGTCGTCCACAGTGAAGGAGCGCGTACTCGCGCGCGATCAACGCCTGAGCGTACGATGGCGGAGCGCAGAAAGCACGAGCAGCGACGCTCAGATCTCCGGCATCAGGATGCCTGGACAAGCTGCCATCGACTGTAGGAGGAACAGAGCGTGAAACACAGATTCATCTTCCCGCTGCTGATCAGCGTGGCGCTGATCATCGCAGCCTGCGGCGGCGCCCCGGCCACACAGCAGTCCGAGGCCCCGACCGCCGCGCCAGCAGCCGAGGCGACCACGGCCCCGGCGGCGGAGCCCACAGCCGCCCCGGCCGAGGAGCCCGCAGCCGAGCCGACCGCGGCGCCGGCCGAGGCGAGCGCCGACGGCAAGGAGTTCCACGGCGCGTGGCCGTACGTCCTCCCGCCGAAGGGCCACTACAACAGCTTCGTGACCGACTTCCTCGGGTTCGGCATCTACCAGGATCTGCTCGAGACGCCGCTGGCCACCTACGACTGGGCCAACGCCCAGTTCATCCCCTGGCTCGGCACCGAGTGGACCATGGATGAGGACAACTGGTTCACCGTCAAGCTGCGCGAGGGCGTGAAGTGGAGCGACGGCAGCGACTTCACCTCGCAGGACGTGGTGACGACCTTCTACCTGGCGCGCGTGATGAGCCACGCAGCCTGGCGCTACATCGACCAGGTCGAGGCGCCTGACGCGACCACCGTGCGCTTCCACTTCTCCACGCCGTCGAGCGTCGCGCCGCGCTTCATCCTGAAGCTGTTCATCCGGCCGCACTCGGTGTACGGCGAGCTGGGCGAGAGGGCCCAGGCGCTGGCCAACGAGCCGGCTGACTCGGAGGCCAACCAGGCGCTGCGCCAGGAGCTGACCGAGTTCCGCCCGGCGGAGTACGTGACCAACGGCCCGTACAAGCTCGACCACTCCAGCATCACGTCGTCGCGCCTGACGCTGGTGCGGAACGAGGGCGGCTTCAACGCCGATAAGGTCGCGTTCGACCGCATCGTGCTGTTCTGGGGCGAGACGCCGGACATCACGCCGGTGGTGCTCAGCAAGGAGGTCGACTACGCGACCCACGGCTTCCCGCCGGCGACGGAGAAGTCGTTCATCGACAACGGGCTGCGGATCATCCGCCCCGCCACCGTCAGCGGCCCGGCGATCTTCTTCAACTACAACAACGTCCACCTGGCCAAGCCGGAGGTCCGGCAGGCGATGGCCTACGCCGTGAAGCGCGACGAGAACGGCATCGTGTCGCTGGGCGAGTCGGGCGTGGCGGTGAAGTACATGACCGGCTTCTCCGATAGCATGGTGCCGGTCTGGATGAGCGAGGGGGACATCGCCAAGCTCAACACCTACGACTACGACCCGGCCAAGGCCGAGGAGCTGCTGACGGCGGCCGGCTACACGAAGGGCGGCGACGGCGTCTGGGCCGGGCCGGACGGGCGGCTGGAGTTCGAGCTGACGGCGCCGGCGGAGTTCGCCGACTGGTCGGCGGCGGCCGAGAACCTGGCGCAGCAGCTGACGGCCTTCGGCATCGCGACGACCTTCCGCGGCGTGCAGTTCCAGCAGCACGTGCAGGACGTCCAGCAGGGCAACTTCGTGCTGGCGATCCGCGGCTGGGGCGCCGGCAACCCGCACCCGTTCTTCTCCTACGAGGCCGACCTGCTGACCTTCAACCCGCCGGTCTCGCCTGGCCCGGGGATGAACTTCCCCTTCACCCAGACGGTGAACGGCACTGAGGTCGACTTCAACGCGCTGATCACGGCCACGGCCGAGGGCATGGACGAAGAGGCGCAGAAGGCTGCCGTCACCGAGCTGGCGCTGGCCTTCAACCAGCTCCTGCCGATCGTCCCGCTGTGGGAGCGCTACGGCAACAACCCGGCGCTGGAGGGCGTGCGCGTCGCCAGCTTCCCGCCGGACGACGACCCGATCTGGCTGAACCCGGTCTACGCCGACAACCCGGTGGTCATCCTGCTGATGGACGGCCGGCTCCAGCCGGCGAACTAGGGCCTCGTGGCTGCGCGGCAGCCCGAGCGGGGTGAGGGCGCATCGCGTGCCCTCACCCCCTGCAGGGTAGGTGGTGAGGTGGTGCAGCAGCTCGCTTGCTGCACTGCCTCACCACTCTTCTTTTCACACTCTCACCGAGCGGCAGAAGAAGATGTACCTGCTCGCAATCTGCTTCGACTTCGGCGACACGCTCGCGGATGAGGCCACCGAGGTGAAGGACGCCGCCGGCGTCACCCTGCGCGCCGAGCTGATCCCCGGCGCCGCCGAGCTGGTGCGCGAGCTGAAGCGGCGCGGCTACCGGCTCGCGCTGGTCGCCGACGGCTACCCCGGCACCTACCGCAACGTGCTGACCCAGCACGGGATCTACGAGTGCTTCGACGCCTTCGCGATCTCGGAGGAGGTGGGCGTCTGCAAGCCGGACCCGCGCATGTTCACCTGCGCCCTCGACCAGCTCGGCATCCCGCCGCAGGAGTACGGGCGCACGATGATGGTCGGCAACTACCTGGAGCGCGACGTGAAGGGCGCCAACGCGCTGGGGATGATCAGCGTCTGGATCGACTGGGCGCCGCGCCGCCCGAAGATCCCCGCCGACGAGAGCGAGGTCCCGGCGCACACGATCCGGGAGCCGCTCGAGCTGCTCGCGGTCGTCGAGCAGATCGAGGCCGGCGGGCGGGCGAAGTGATGGCCGGCGCACGACGAAGGACGTGGAGGGGTAGCTCCACGTCCTTCGCTTTACGGCTGCGCGCTACGCCTGGCTGGGAGGCCGCACGCGCGGCACGACCTCCTGCGCCAGCCGGGCGACGATGTCCGGCGGGTAGGGGTAGACCAGGTTGAGGATCAGGTGCGTCGCGCCGGCGTCGACGTACTCCTGCACCGCCTGCGCCGTCGCCGGGAGGTCGTCGTAGTTCACCCGCACCTGGACCGACAGGCGGATCTCGGACGGGTCGCGCCCGATGTCGCGGCAGTGCTGGTGCAGGACGGAGACCTTGTGCCGGAAGGTCTCGACCGGGCCGCCGCCGAAGTTCCACACATCGGCGTACTGCGCGGCCACCCGCAGCGTGAGCTGCTCGCCGCTGCCGCCGATCACGAACGGCGGGTAGGGCTTCTGGATCGGCTTTGGCTCGCAGCGCGCCTCCTTGAGCTGGTAGTAGCGCCCGTCGAAGTCGGTGAGGTGCTGGGTGAAGAGCCGCCGGGCGATCTCGCACGCCTCGCCGAGCCTGCGGATGCGCTCGCCGGGCCGGTAGAGCGGGATGCCCATGCTGTTGTGCTCGTACTCGTTCCAGCCCGCGCCGATGCCGAAGTCCAGCCGCCCGTTCGAGATCACGTCGACAGTTGCGGCGGTGTGGGCCAGCACCGCGGGGTGGCGGTAGGTGTTGCCGGTCACCATCAGCCCGACGCGGATGCGGCTGGTCTGCGCCGCGAGCGCCGCCAGCAGCGTCCAGCCCTCGAAGCACGGCCCGTCCAGGTCGCCGTGGATCGGCGCGAAGTGGTCGAACAGCCAGGCGTGCTCGAAGACCGGCGTGGCGTCGGCGGCCCGCCAGACCTCCAGCATCGCCTCGTAGGTGGTGTGCTGCGGCGCGGTCTTGATCCCGAAGCTCAGATCAGCCATCTCACCCTCACGGTTTCAGAACGACCTTCACATCCTCCAGCGTGCCCTTCGCCAGGTCGTGCACCAGCTGCGGCCCCTGCTCCAGCGGCGCGACGCGCTCGATCAGCGGCGCCACGTCGATCCGCCCGCTGCCGAGCGCCTCGATCGCCTGGGCGAACTCCGCGTTGAAGCCGTACACGCCGTGGATGGTGATCTCGCGGGTGACGACCTGCTGCATATTGAGCGTCACCTCCGGCGCGGAGTTGCCGATCCAGGTGACGTGCCCGCCGATGCGCGTCACGGCCAGCGCCTGCTGCACCGTGGGCGTGATGCCGACCGCCTCGATCGCGGCGTGGGCGCCGCGCCCGCCGGTGGCGTCGCGCACCGCCGCGACCGGGTCCTGCTCGGCGACGTTGACCGTCAGGTCGGCACCGAGCCTGCGCGCCAGCGCGAGCCGGTGGGCGCTGCGGTCGGTGACGATCACCGTGCCGGCGCCCTTGAGGCGGGCGGCGAGCAGCGCCAGCAGCCCGATCGGCCCGGCGCCGACGATCACCACGCTCTCCATGAGGCTGAGCGGCGTCTGGTTGACGGCGTGGAGCGCCACCGCCAGCGGCTCGACCAGCGCGGCGTGCTCGAAGCTGAGGCCGGCGGGCATGCGGTAGAGCTGGCGCTCGGGCACGCGCACCGCCTCGGCGTAGGCGCCGTGGTAGGTCATCCCGATCATCGTGCGGTGCTCGCACACGTTCGGGCGGCCGGCCAGGCACATCGCGCACGCGCCGCACGTGCCGAGCGGCTGCACGATCACCCGGTCGCCGGACTGATACTCCGCCACGCCCGCGCCCACGGCGGCGACCGTCCCGCTGAACTCGTGGCCCATGACGATCCCCGGCGTGCGGCGGCCGGTGGAGCCGGTGAAGCCGTGGACGTCCGAGCCGCACACCCCGACGGCCTCGACCCTGACGATCACCTCGCCCTCGCCGGGCTGCGGCGCGTCGATCTCGCGCAGCGGCATCTGCCAGGGCCCCTCGTATACCAGCGCTCGCATCGGTCTCCCTTCCTTTACAGGATGTATGCGGTGGCTTGGCCCCCGCGCCTCCTGGCGGGGGTGCTTCCCCAGAATCTGCGTTTGTATCGCCGCTCTGCGGCGGAGAAAAGCTTCCGTGGAGTGCCTGTGGCCCTCCACACCTTCCGGCGGGAAGTTGTCCCCCGGCCCTTCTGCGCCGCTCTGCGGCGACACAGTCGCCGCAGAGCGGCGTGAAAATAAAGGATCTTCGGAGGGCCGCAGGCCCTCCGAACCTCCCCCGCAGCGGGATAGAAGTGTCCGTGGAGGGCTAGCGGCCCTCCACACCTCCCCGCAGGTGACACATCGCTGCAGAGCGGCAAGGATCTCGGAGGCCAGCGGCTTCCAGACTTCTCGGCGGCAAACGGCCTTGGACAGCTAGCAGCCCCCCGAACTGCCCGAAGGTCGCGGCCCTGGCGGCCAGCGCCCCTCCGCACCTCCCCGCAGGCGACTGTGTCGCTGCTCCACGGCGAGGAAAAGTGTTCGTGGAGACAACAGGCCCCGAGCAGATGTCACGAGCCGGGCAGCAGGGGCAGCGAGCGCAGCCGCCGGCCGGTGGCGTCGAAGATCGCGTTGCCGATCGCCGGGGCGATGCCGATGATCGGCGTCTCGCTGCCCCCCGCCGAGGCCAGATCCTTGCGGTCGAGCAGGACGATCTCGACCGCCGGCATGTCGCCGAAGCGCGGCACGCGGTAGCTCCTGAACCCGTCGGTGAGGATCCGGCCGTTCTCGAAGCGCACGGCCTCGAACAGCGCCCCGCCCAGCCCTTGCACCAGCGCCCCCTCGACCTGGCTGCGCAGGCCGGCCGGGTTGACGATCGCGCCGCACTCGAAGGCCTGCACGACCCGTGTGACCCGCACCGCGCCGTCCGCGTCCACCGCCACCTCGGCGCAGGTCGCGACGTAGCTGCCCTTCTCGGTGCCGGCGGCGATCCCGCGCCCGCGCCCCTCTCCCGCCCTGAACGTCTGCCAGCCGAACGCCTCGGCCGCCGCCTCGAGCACTGCCCGCATGCGCCCGTCGCGCAGGTGCCGCAGCCGGAAGGCCAGCGGGTCCTCGCCGGCGGCGCGGGCGAGCTCGTCCATGTGGCACTCGCGGGCGAAGTTGTTCGCGGTGGCGGCCAGCGCGCGGTACGAACCCTGGCGCAGCGGCGAGACCGATGGGTGGAAGGCGATGCGCTGGTGCGGCGCCTCGTAGGGTGTCAGGATGCTCGCGCCCCCGGAGTTGTAGTTGTGGAACTCCCAGGCGACCAGCGTCCCGCTGGCGTCCAGGCCCGCGGTGACGTCGATCACCCCCGCCGGCCGGAAGTAGGCCCAGGTGAACTCCTCGGCGCGCGTCCACACCAACTTGACCGGGGCGCCGGCCACGCGCGCCAGCCGCGCCGCCTCCACCGCCGCGTCGCCGAAGTGCTTGCCGCCGTAGCCCGAGCCGGTGTCGGGCACGATCACGCGGATATGCTCCTCGGGGACGCCCAGCGCCTCGGCGAGCTCGGCGCGCACGGCGAACGGGCGCTGGGTGCCGGTCCAGACCGTGAGCCGGCCGTCGCGCCACTCGGCCAGCGCGGCGCGCGGCTCCAGCGGCGCGTGGGCGATGTAGGCCACGGTGTAGGTCGCGGCACGGACGAGCTCGGCGCCCGCCAGCGCGCCGTCGACGTCGCCCTGCTCGTGCAGCGTGGGCTGCGCCCGCCCGCTCGGGTCGGGCGGCGCCGGGTTGGCGCGCAGGTAGTCGTACAGCTCGCGCGACGAGATCTGCTCGCGCTCCTGCCACTCGGCGCGCAGCAGGTCGCGCGCCCGCAGCGCGGTGTGCCGGTCCGGCGCGACGACGCCGACCAGGTCGCCGTCGCGGATCACGCGCACGCCCGGCAGCGCCTCGGCGGCCGACGTGTCGAGCGCCAGCAGCGTCGCGCCGAACGACGGCGGCCGCAGGATCGCGGCGGCGAGCATCCCAGGGAGCGACAGGTCGGGCGTGTAGCGGTGCCTCCCGGTCACGATCGCCTCGCCCTCCAGCGGCGCCACCGGCGTGCCCGCGATGGTCCAGGCCCCGGGCGGGGTCACCGGGGCATCCTCGTACGGCGCGTCGAGCCGCCGGCCGCCGGCCAGCTCGGCGAAGCTCAGCGCGCGCCCGCTGGCCGGGTGGGCCACGCTCCCCTCGCGGACGGCGAGCTCATCGCGGCTCACCCCCAGCCGCTCGGCCGCCATGTCCAGCAGCAGCTCGCGGGTCGCCGCGGCCACCTGGCGCAGCCGGCGGGCCATGACCGGCGTCGTCCGGCTGCCGACCGTGCCCATGTCGTAGGGCGTGCGGTCGGTGTCGGCCATCACCATGCGGATCGACGAGAGCGGCAGGCGCAGCTCCTCGGCCACCGCCTGCGCCAGCGAGGTGCGGATGTGCTGGCCGACCTCGACCTTGCCGGTGAAGACGACCACGCAGCCGTCGGGCTCGATCTGCAGCCAGTCGCTGATGCGCGGCGCGTCGGGCTCGATGCCGGACGCGGGCCTGGCGCGCGGGTCGGGTGTCATAGGCCACCTCCCTGCGCCGCGCCGGAGCGGAGCTCCGCGGCGGCCTGCTGAATGGCGCGCACGATGCGCGCGTACATCCCGCAGCGGCAGATGTTGCCCTGCATCGCCGCGACGATCGTCGCCTCGTCCGGGTCCGGGTTGCGCGCCAGGAGACCCGCGGCGGCCATGATCATACCTGGCGTGCAGTAGCCGCACTGGAACGCGTAGGCGTCGAGGAAGGCGCGCTGGAGCGGGTGAAGCTCGCCGTCCCGCGCCAGGCCCTCGATCGTCAGCACATCGCCGCGGACCGATGCCGCGCTGGTGACGCAGGAGCGCACCGGCTCGCCGTTCACGAGCACGGTGCACGCCCCGCAGGCGCCCTCGGCGCAGCTGATCTTGGCGCCCGTGAGCCCGAGCCGGTCGCGCAGCAGGCTCAGCAGCGACTCGCCGTCGGCCACGTCGACGGTCCGCTCGGCGCCGTTCACGCGCAGCGTTATCGTGTCGGGCATGGCAGTCCCCCTGCTCGCGGCGCGCCGCTGCCGAGGTGGCGCGCCCACGCGCATGATACTCCAAAAGCGGCGGCGGCTTGTTCGAGCGCGGCGGAAAATGTAGTATAAAGTCTCTATGCCTCCCACGATACTCACACTCGAAGCCATCTCCAAGCAGTACGCGGAGCGCCCGCTGCTCCGGGATGTCTCGCTCTCCATCAGCGCCGGCGAGCGGGTCGGCGTCGTCGGCGTCAACGGCAGCGGCAAGACGACGCTGCTGCGCATCGCGGCCGGGATCGAGCCGCCGGACAGCGGCAGGGTCACGACGGCGCGCGACCTGCGGGTGGCCTACCTGGCGCAGAACCCCGCGCTCGACCCCGAGCTGCCGGTGATCGACCAGCTGTTCCGCGACGACACGCCCGCCACGCGCCTCCTGCGCGCCTACGAGCAGGCCGCGGACGCGCTCGCCCAGAGTCCGGACGACACGGCGCTCCAGGCGCGCGTCGCGGAGCTGGTCGAGCAGATGGACGCCGCGGACGCCTGGGCGCTCGAGCAGCAGGCGCGCACGATCCTGACCCGGCTCGGTGTGGCCGAGCTGCACGCGCGGGTCGGCGATCTCTCCGGCGGGCAGCGCAAGCGCGTCGCCATGGCCGCGGCGCTGATCAGCCCGGCGGACCTGCTGGTGCTCGACGAGCCGACCAACCACATCGACACCGCGGCCGTCGCCTGGCTGGAGGAGTTCCTGGCGCGCTCGACGTCGGCGCTGCTGCTGGTGACGCACGACCGCTACTTCCTGGACCGGGTCTGCGAGCGGATCGTCGAGGTGGACGGCGGCCGTCTGTACTCCTACCCCGGCTCGTACAGCCGCTTCCTGGAGCTGAAGGCCGAGCGCCAGGCGCAGGCGGCCTCCGACGAGGCGCGCCGCCAGACGATCCTCAAGAAGGAGCTGGCCTGGCTGCGCCGCGGCGCCCGCGCCCGCACCACCAAGCAGCAGGCGCGCATCGAGCGCATCCAGGCGCTGCAGGAGCAGGCGCCGGAGGCGGAGCGCGGCGTGGTCCAGATCGGCTCGGTGTCGCGCCGGCTCGGCAAGCGGGTGATCGAGCTGCGCGGCGTGAGCAAGAGCTACGGCGGGCGGCAGCTGATCCGCGATCTAACGCTCAGCATCGGCGCCGGCGACCGCGTCGGGATCATCGGGCCGAACGGCAGCGGCAAGACCACGCTGCTGAACATCATCGCCGGGCGCGTCGCCCCGGACTCCGGCGCGGTCGAGGTGGGCGAGACGGTGCACATGGCCTACTACGACCAGGAGAGCGCCGAGCTGGACGAGTCGCTGCGCGCGATCGACTACGTGGCCGCGGGCGCCGAGCTGGTGCGCACGGCCGAGGGCCGGCTGCTGAGCGCCGGGCAGATGCTCGAGCGCTTCCTGTTCCCGCCCACGCAGCACTACACCCCGATCGGGCGCCTCTCGGGCGGCGAGCGGCGCCGGCTCTACCTGCTGCGCAAGCTCATGGACGCGCCGAACGTGCTGCTGCTCGACGAGCCGACCAACGACCTGGACATCCAGACGCTGGCGGTGCTGGAGGACTACCTCGACACCTTCGCCGGCACGGTGGTGGTCGTCTCGCACGACCGCTACTTCCTGGACCGGACGGTCGAGCGCACGCTGGCCTTCGAGGGCGGCGCGGTCGTCGAGTACCCCGGCGGCTACAGCGCCTACGCCGAGGCGGTGGCGGAGCGCGAGGCCGCGTCGCCGGCTGAGCCCGCCCGCCCAAAGCCGAAGCAGCCCGCGCCCCAGGCGGCCGAGCGGCGGCGCAAGCTGACCTTCGCCGAGGCGCGCGAGCTGCGCGAGCTGGAGGGCCGCATCGCCGCGCTGGAGGCCGAGCAGGCCGATCTGGGGGCGAAGATCAACGCCGCCGGCGGCGACTACCAGGCGCTCCAGCGGCTCAGCGCCGAGCTCGAGCGCGTCGGCGCGGAGCTGGAGGCGGCGCTCGAGCGCTGGGCGGTCCTGGCGGAGATCGCCGAGGGGCAGGGGTAGCCGGGCCGGCAGGGGCTTAGCAGCCTCCGCACCCCGGATATGCGCTCCTCAGCCGCGCAGGCGGCTGAGTGTGCTGCCGTGCCAAGGCAGCGTGCGTGTGGAT
>CALJIC010000054.1 GCA_937974195.1 uncultured Roseiflexaceae bacterium
GAGCGCCCGCACACCCACCCTGGAGAAGCCCACGCAGGGCGCAGCCCTGCCAAAAACCAAAGACACAAGGGGTAGCAGGGGCGGCCACGCGCCCCCAAGAGCGCGGCGCCTGGCGCCGCACAGCGGAGCACAGCAATGACCACAGAGAGCCTGAGCGAGCTGCGCGAGTTCGCCGCCGAGCTGGCATGGCTGGCCGGCAAGCTCACCCTGCGCTACTTCCAGACCGGGCTCGTCCCGGACCTCAAGGCCGATGAGTCGCCGGTCACCCTCGCCGACCGCGAGTCCGAGCGCCTGATGCGCCAGATGATCGAGGAGCGCTACCCGCACCACAGCATCCTCGGCGAGGAGGAGGGCGAGACCCGCCCGGGCGCGTCGCACCGCTGGATCCTCGACCCGATCGACGGCACCAAGAGCTTCGTGCGCGGCGTCCCGCTGTACGCTGTGCTGGTCGGCCTCGAGCGCGAGGGGGAGGCCGTCGTCGGGGCGGTGAACATGCCGGCGCTCGGCGACTTCCTCACCGCGGCGAAGGGCCTGGGCTGCCAGTGGAACGGCCGCGCGGCGCGCGTCTCGGGTGTGAGCCGCCTCGCCGACGCGCTGCTGCTCTGCACCGACGTCGAGGGGATGGGCAAGGCCGGGCGCGAGGCCGCCTACCGCCGGCTGGTCGCGGCGACGAAGATGCAGCGCGGCTGGAGCGACGCCTACGGCTACGTGCTGGTGGCGACCGGGCGCGCCGAGGTGATGCTCGACCCGGAGATGAACCCCTGGGACTGCGCGGCGCTCCTGCCTGTGCTCCAGGAGGCCGGCGGCACCTTCACCGACTGGAGTGGCGTGCCGACGATCCACGGCGGCAACGCGATCGCCACCAACGGGCTGGTGTTCGAGGAGGTCATGGCGCTGGTCCGCTGAGCGCCCCGGCGCGCTTTGCGAGACCACAGGCCCGAATGACAGCCTGGGTGGCTTGTGGTATAGTTGAGGGCGCAGCACGCCTACACATACGCTCACGGACGATCGTCCGCTCCGGTGCCACAGTACCCTCACGCGCTCACTGATCAGGGGGTTCCGCCGTGCGAGTCGTCGCCATGATCATGGCAGGTGGCGAGGGAACGCGCCTCACTGTCCTCTCCGAGAAGCGCGCCAAGCCCTCCGTGCCCTTCGCGGGCAAGTTCCGCATCATCGACTTCACTATCTCCAACTGCGTCAACTCCGGGATCTACGATGTGGCTGTGCTCACCCAGTACCGGCCGCACTCGCTGAACGCCCACATCGGCAACGGCAAGCCGTGGGACCTGGACCGCTCGAACGGGGGCATCCAGCTCCTGCAGCCGTACCAGGGGCGCGGCGACCAGAGCTGGTACAAGGGCACCGCCGACGCGGTCTACCAGAACCTCAACTACGTCCGCGAGCGGCGGGCGGACCTGGTGGTGGTGCTCTCCGGCGACCATATCTACAAGATGGACTACAGCGCGATGATCGACTACCACCTCCGGCAGCGCGCTGACCTGACGGTGGCGGTGATGCACGTGCCGCTCGAGGAGACCGACCGCTTCGGCATCATGACGGTGGACGAGAATCAGCGCATCGTGGAGTTCACCGAGAAGCCCAAGAACCGCGACAAGGGCACGCTCGCCAACATGGGCATCTACGTCTTCGACGCCGACGTGCTCCAGCGCGCCCTGAGCGGCGGCGACAGCCCGCGCATCGACTTCGGCAAGCACGTGATCCCGTCCATGATCAAGAGCGGCGCCGTCTACGCCTACCCGTTCGAGGGCTACTGGGTCGACGTCGGGACGATCCAGTCCTACTGGGAGACCAGCATGGACCTGCTCGACCCGACGAACACGCTCAACCTGTTCGACCCGACCTGGCGCATCCACACCCGCAGCGAGGAGCGCCCGCCGGCCAAGCTCGGCCCGCAGGCGCGCGTCAGCCGCAGCATGATCTGCAACGGCTGCACGATCCGCGGCACGGTCGAGCACTCGGTGCTCTCGCCCGGCGTCTATGTCTCCCCCGGCGCGATCGTGCGCGACAGCGTGGTGATGAACGACACCTGGATCGGCCCGGGCGCGGTGCTCGACCGGGTGATCGTGGATAAGAACGTGGTCGTCGGCGCCGGCGTGCTGCTCGGCTACGGCGATGACTTCACCACGCCGAACAAGGAGCAGGGCGACAAGATGAACACCGGCGTGACGGTGGTCGGCAAGGGCGCGCACATCCCCGCCGGACTGCGGGTGGGGCGCAACGTGCTGATCAACGCCGACCGCGACGAGGAGCACTTCCCGAAGGACGAGGTGAAGTCGGGCGAGACGATTTAGCGCCGCACGCTCCACGTCCCGCGCTCCGGCGTGGGGACGTTCGAGCGCAACGAGAGGATTGAGATGCTCCGCACACTAGCCCTGATCCTGGCTGGCGGCGAGACCCCGGCGCTCTCGGTGCTCACGGCCGAGCGCTCCGAGGCCGCGGTGCCGTTCGCCGGCAAGTACCGCATCATCGACTTCACGCTCTCCAACTGTGTCAACTCCGGGATCTTCAACGTCGGCGTGCTCACCCAGTACCGCCCGCGCTCGCTCCACGAGCACATCGGCGTGGGGAAGCCGTGGGACCTCGACCGGCGCATCGGCGGCGTGCGCATCCTGCACCCGTACCTGACGAGCGAGGGCGGCTTCTGGCAGCGCGGCAACGCCGACGCCCTGCGCGCCAACCTGGACTTCATCGCCGAGCAGCCGGTGGATGTGGTGCTGGTGCTGGCCGGGGACCACGTCTACAAGATGGACTACCGGCCGATGCTCCAGCTCCACGAGGAGCTCGGCGTCGATCTGACCCTCGCGGTCCACAGCGTCAGCCCGCACGAGACCCACCGCTTCGGCATCGTCACGGTGGACGCGGACGGCACGGTCAGCCAGTTCGAAGAGAAGCCGCGCCGCACCCGCTCCAGCCTCGCCTCGATGGGCATCTACGCCTTCCGCAAGAGCTTCCTGCTGGAGGTGCTGGCCGGCGGGACGGAGCAGAACATCGGGCGGGACCTGATGCCGAAGCTGGTGGGGCAGACCCACGTCGCCTCGTACAACTTCCAGGGCTACTGGGCCGACGTCGGCACCGTGCAGGCCTACTACGAGGCGAACATGGCGCTGCTGGTGGAGACCCCCGCGCTCGACCTGTACGACCCGGAGTGGGTGATCCACACCACGAGCGCCGATCTGCCGGCGGCCGAGATCGGCGCCGCGGCGCGCGTCGGCGGCAATCTGATCTGCGACGGCTGCCGGATCTACGGCCAGGTCGAGCGCTCGGTGATCTCCCCGGGCGTCTACATCTCCGAGGGCGCGGTGGTGCGCGACTCGATCCTGCTCAACGATGTGGTGGTCGAGCCGGGGGCGGTGGTGGACCGCTGCATCATCGATAAGCACGTGCGCGTCGGCGCTGAGGCGAAGCTCGGCGACGGCGACGACAACACGCCCAACGAGCAGTCTCCGGATCTCCTGAACACCGGGCTGACGCTCATCGGCAAGCGCGCGCACATCCCGGCCGGCGCGGTGATCGGGCGCAACGTCGTCGTCCGGCCGCGGGTCGCCGACAGCGGCCTGTTCGGGCCGGAGAAGCGCGTGCCGAGCGGCAAGACGATCGCGGCGCGGTGACAGGGTGAGCGCTGGCGGCGGGAGCCCCTCCGCTCACCCTGTCGCCCTCAGATGCCCCGCGGGTACCCGGCGTAGTCTCCGAGCGCGCGCACGCTCGCCGCGCCCACCTTCGCGCCGAGGCGCAGGCACTCCTCGACGGGGGCGCCGCGCAGCCAGCCGGCGAGGAACCCGGCGTCGAAGCCATCGCCCGCGCCAACCGGGTCGATCGGGCGGTCCACCGGCTCGGCGGGCGCCTCGTAGCGCTGCCCCTCCACAAGCGCCATCGCGCCGCGCTCGGCCCGCTTCAGCACGACCGCCCGCGCCCCGAGCGCCGCCCCCGCCGCCAGCATCGCGTCCTCGTCCTCGACCCCCAGCACGGCCCGCGCGTCCTCGTGGCCCATGAGCAGGATGTCCGCGCGCTCCATCAGCGGCCGCAGCGCCGCCCGCGCCGTCTCCTCGCTCCACAGGCGCGGGCGGTAGTTCGGGTCGAACGACACGAGCGCGCCCGCCGCGCGGGCCAGCTCGACCGCCCGCTCGCAGGCTGCGGCGCAGCTGCTGCTCAGCGCCGGCGTGATGCCCGTCAGGTGGACGACGCGCGCGCCGCTGAACAGCTCGGGCGTGAGGTCCTCGGCCGAAAGGCGGCTCGCGGCCGACCCGGCGCGGTAGTAGTACACGCGCCGCACGCCGTCCGGCAGCCACTCGCGGAAGAACACCCCGGTGGGGGCGGCGTCGTCCACAGTTAGCGCCGAGGTGTCCACCCCCTCGGCGGCGAGCACCGCGCGCACGCGCCGGCCGAACGGGTCATCGCCCACGCGGCTGATGAAGCGCGCGCTGTGGCCGAGGCGGCAGAGCGCGATCGACAGGTTCGCCTCCGCGCCGCCGATGTCCCACAGCAGCGAGCGCGCGTCGTCGATTGTCACGGGGTCGGGCGGGTACAGCACGCCCATACACTCGCCGAGCGTCACGACTTCTGGCATAGACACCTCGTCTGACAAACCAAGCCCTCCGCTCCCTGCGCAGATCCCTCCTCCGTGCCCTCCGTGCCCTCCGTGGATCAGGGGTGCACAGCCGCCACGCACGCCCGCGCGACGGACGTGATCGCGTCCCAGTCCTCGGCCGCGACGGCCTTGGGCGCGACCAGGTTGCCGCCGATGCCCACCGCCACGGCGCCGGCCTCGAGGTAGGCGCGGGCGTTCTCCGCGCTCACCCCGCCGGTCGGCACCAGCTTCAGGAACGGCAGCGGCGCCAGGATGTCGCGGATGTACTGCGGGCCGAGGGCGCGCGCCGGGAAGATCTTCACCATGTCCGCGCCGGCCTCGTGGGCCGCCAGCGCCTCGCTGGGGGTGAGCGCCCCGCACAGGATCGGCACGCCGCGCTCCCGGCAGGCGGCGATCACCTGCGGGCGCAGCGCCGGCGTCACGACGAACTGCGCGCCGGCGTCGATCGCCTCGTGGGCGTCGCGCTCGTGCAGCACCGTCCCCACCCCGACCTGGGCCGCGTCGCCGAGCGCCTCGCGGCAGGCGTGGATCGCCCCGTGCGCGCCGGCGCCGGTGAGCGTGAACTCCACCGCCGTGATCCCGCCCGCCAGCAGCGCCCGCGCCACCTCCACCGCCCGGTCGTAGCGCTCCAGCCGCACGATCGCCACCACCTTGCTGGCGGCGATCGCCTCGACGATATGTGACATAACTCCCCTCGTGTCCACGCTCCGGCGGAGCGTCTCACCAGCCTCGGCCGGGCGTCTCGGCTGCCGCGGCCGGGCGTCCCTTCGAACCAGCGCCCGCCACTCCCCGCGGCGGCATCACCCGAACAGGCGCCGCGAGGCGATCGCCGCCCCCTCGGCCAGCGACCGCAGCTTGGCCCAGACGACATCCTCGACGATCATCTTGGAGCCGGCGGCCGTCTCGAAGCCGCAGTCGGTGCCGGCGATGATGCGCCGCGGGTCGCCCACCGCACGCGCCACCCGCTCGATCCGCTCGGCGACGACCTCGGGGTGCTCGACGTAGTTGGTCGTCGTGTCGATCACGCCCGGGATCAGCAGCCGGTCGCCGAGGACGCCCGGCTCCGCGAAGAGGCGGTACTCGTGCGCGTGGCGCGGGTTGGCCATCGAGAGCATGATCGCGCCGGCGTTGACCTTGGAGATATCGGGCCAGATCTCCTCCAGCGGCACGTCGCAGTCGTGCGGCCCCTCGTAGTTGCCCCAGCAGACGTGCAGCCGCACCTGCTCGCGCGGGATCCCGTCCAGCGCCCGGTTCAGGGCCGCCACCACGACGCGCACGAAGGCCAGGAAGTCCTCCAGCGGCTTATCCTGGAACAGCGTGTGCCGCTCGAGCGCCAGGTCCGGCGCGTCGATCTGCAGGATGAAGCCGGCCGCGGCGATGGTCGTGTACTCGGTGCGCAGCGCGGCGGCGAGCGCGTTCACGTACGTCTCGAGATCGTCGTAGTAGTCGTTCTGCATGCCGGCGGCGATGATCCCCGGCGAGGGCGCGGAGATGAACGCCTGCCTGAACCCCCTGCCGGCCTCGTCCAGCAGCCGCCGGAGCTGGCGGCACTCCCGCTCGACGGGCGCCGCGTTTACGTAGCGCACCTCGGCGATGCACTTGGGCGCGCGCAGCAGGTCGACCCGCTCGTCCGAGCCCATCGCCTGGCGCCGGCGCTCCAGGCTGCCGGGGTGGCGCAGGAGGTCGGCCATGATCGGCCGGGTGCTGGTGCCGCCGAAGCCGATCATGCGATGCTGGACGTAGGTGAAGAAGCTCTCGCGGCCCATCTCGCCGTTGTTCACGATGTCGATGCCGGCCTCGATCTGCCTGGCGAGCGCGGCGCGGCTGGCCTCCTCGGCCCCCCGCTCGAGCTCCGCGTCGTCGACCGGCGCCCCGGCGAAGCGGGCGGTGTGCAGCGCGACGAGCGACCGCGGGCGCGGCAGGCTCCCGGCGTGGGTCGTCAGGATCCGGTCCGTGCTGTGAAGCATAGGCCCCCCTCGTCCGAGCGCGGCGCCCGCCGTCTGGGTGCGGGCGCGGCCAGTGTGGCGCGGGCCTATTCTCGCATCGAATGCCGCGCAGAGCAACCCCGGCGACTCTGGCGGGCCGCGGCCCTCCAGGCCTCCCCTTTTCCGTCGCTCCGCGGCGCAGTGCTCCGCCCGCACATCTGTCGGAGGGGTTTGGGGAGGCGGAGCCTCTCCAGAATTCCCCTTCCCGCCGCTCTGCGGCGACAAAGTCGCCGCAGAGCGG
>CALJIC010000055.1 GCA_937974195.1 uncultured Roseiflexaceae bacterium
CGACGCAGTCGCCGCACAGCCGCGGAAGAAAAGAAGCAGGGGTCTGGGGACGCTCCCCGGCGGCCGCAAAGCTGGCACGCAACCTGCTTCTTGCACCGCAGGAAGCAACAGCCAGAGGAGGACCAGCGATGACCCGGCACGCGAAGAGCTCGCGGCGCGAGCGCTACAAGGAGCGGGTGCAGCAGCGCCGCAGAGAGGCCGCCGGCGCCCACGAGACGGCGCACCTCGGAGCCACTGAAGATCAGGTCGTGCCGACGATGACGCCGGGCTCGACCGAGCGCGCGTTCGCGCCGCCGGACCCGGTCGACCGCGAGATCGACCCGACTGACGAGATCACGCCCGGCTAGCGGGCGGGGCTGCTCCCGCCTCGGCCGAGCAGCTCCGTCACGGTGTCGAGCACCATGTACAGGTTGAACGGCTTGCTGATGTAGGCGTCGTACCCGTCGATGCCCTGGTCGGGCGCGCGGCCCGCGCTCATGAGCACGATCGGGATGCTCCGGTAGTGCGGGTCGGTCCGCAGCGCGCGGGTGAGCGCGCGCCCGTCCATCCCGGGCATCATGACGTCGCTCAAGATCAGGTCCGGCCGCGTCTCGGCCAGCTGCTCGAGCGCCTGGCTGCCGTTCGACGCCAGGACGACGGCGTAGCCCTCCTCCTGGAGCATGTCGCGGAGCAGCTCTGCGATCGCGTATTCATCCTCAACGACGAGAATGGTTGCCATCGTCACCTGTCTCGCAGGGGTGTCTCTGTGCCGTCGTCTGCCGCATCGACGATCAGGCCGCCGCTGGTGATCCGGAAGGTGCGCGCCGCCGGTTCGAACGCGCTGCGCCGCGCTTTGATCACCGAGAGCGTCCGGCGGAGCTGCCGCCCCCCCTCTTCGTAGCGCAGGAGCAGGATGTTGTCCATCAGCGGCGAGATGCCCAGGCGCGAGGCGTGCTCGGTCGGGTCGGTCAGGCGCGGCGTCTCCACCGAGATCACCGTCGTCACCCCGCGGGCGCGCAGCTCGTGCAGCAGGGCGGGCATGAACGCGCCGATGCGCTCCGGGTAGGTCGCCGCCGCCAGCAGGCCGTGCAGCCCGTCGATGAAGAGCCGCGTCGCCCCGCGCCGCTCCACGGCCGCCAGCAGGCGCTCGGCGATCGTGTCGAGCGTGTCCTCCAGCGGCGGCTGCCAGAGCACCTCGATCGGCTCGCCCGCCCGCACGCCGCCCAGGCCCAGCCCGGCCAGCAGGCCGGCGATGTCGTCCGCCGTCTCGCTGAAGCTCATCAGGACGCCCGGCTCGCCGGCGGCGGCGTTGGCGGCCAGGAAGTGCAGGCCGAGCAGCGTCTTGCCGCTTCCCGGTGGGCCGAGCACCATCGTCGCCGAGCGATCCGGGAGCCCGCCGCCGAGCATCGCGTCCAGGTTCTCGACGCCGAACGGGCGCCTGACCTCGGTGTGGACGGCGGCCGGCGCGCGGGAGAGCTGCGCCTCGGCGCGCGGGTGGACCGTCACGCCCGCGTCGGTGATGTCGAAGGTGTGCAGCCCGCGCAGGTAGTCGCTTCCGCGGTACTTGCGCACCAGCAGCTCCCGCACCGCGCGCAGCCCGACGATCGTGTCGCGCAGCTCGATGATGCCGTCCGCCATCGTGTGGACGGCGGACGCCTCGTCGCGCTGGCCCCCGTGGCTCAGCAGCAGCGTCGTGCAGTCCACCGCCTCGATGAAGGTGTGCAGCTCGTGGATGAACTGCTTGTAGTCCACCTCGCTGCCCGCGACCTGCTCGGCGGTGATCATGCCGTCCACGGCGAGCAGCGTGGCGCGGCGGTCGCGCACGGCCTGGCGGATGAGCTGCAGGAGGCCGCGCAGCCCCTCTTCCCTGAGGGTGTTGTACCCGCTGATGTAGTAGAGCGCGTGGGTCAGGGGCGCCGGGTCGAAGAAGCTGAGCGACTGCATGTGCGCCAGCATGCGCGCGTGGCTCTCGGCCAGCAGCGTCACGTACACGGCCCGGCCGCCGGCGGCGACGTGCTGAAACGCGATCTGGTTGGCGACGATCGTCTTTCCGGCGCCCGGCGCGCCGAGGAGAATGTACAGCCCGCCCCGCAGCAGGCCGCCGCGCAGCACGGTATCCAGCCCGGGAACGCCGGTCGGGACGCGAGGGATCGGTGTGAAGCCTGTTGCCTCGGCCATGCTGGTCACCTCCAGACAGCGCAGCGACAGGCGCGGGGTGCGCCGCGTCCAGCGCGCCTATCGCGTTCCCGTAGGTCGAAAGCGCAGCCCCCTAGCTCGGTGCGTGCTCTCTCCTCCCCCGCAGCTCCGCGGTGGCCTCCCAGTCGATCGCGTAGTGCTCCGGCAGCCGCACCAGCTGGTCGGGCTCGCCCAGGTAGCGCACGACGACGCCGTAGTCCCGCGCGGCGGCCTCGATCGAGACGTAGCCCTCGACCACGTCCTCCAGCACGCGCTGCGGGTCGCGCTCGTGGGGGTCGCCGTACCCCGCGCCGCCGGGGGTGTTGAGCTGCACGCGCGCCTGCGGGTCGAGCCAGATCACGCTCTTCGGCTGCAGCGGGGCGCCGTCGGCCAGCACCTCGCCCAGCGCGCCCGGCAGCCCGCCCTCGAGCCCTTGCGCGCCGAAGCGGGTCCGGTCGACCATCGCCGAGACGCTCCACGGGCCGCGGCCGCGGTAGCTGAACGCCGTGCGCTGGCCGAGCCCGCCGCGGAACCTGCCCGCGCCGCCCGAGTCGGTGCGTAGCTCGCGCCGGTGCTGCACCAGCGGCGCGAGCGTCTCGACGACCTCGGCCGGCACCCCGGCCACGCCGCTCGGGAAGCCGGTGGCGCTCAGGCCGTCCTTGCTCGCCCGCGCGCCCATCCCGCCCACCTGGAACATCGTCAGCACGAACGGCTCGCCAGAGTGCGCCCACGCCCCGCGCCACACGCTCATCCAGCTCGGGTCGGCCCCGCCCGCCAGCAGGCGGCCGGGCAGGGCCGGCGCCAGTGCGCCGAAGATCGCGCCGGGGATGAAGTGGCCGATCAGGTGGCGCGAGGCGACCGCCGCCGGCTCGACGCAGTTGAGGATCGAGCCGCGCGGCGCGGTGACGTGCACCGGGCGGAACGAGCCCTCGTTGTGCGGCACCTCCGGGCTGATCGCCGCCTTCAGCGCGAACGAGGCGTAGCCGTGGGTGTAGTTCAGCACCACGTTGATGCCGCGCCGGCTCTGCGGCGACGACCCGGCGAAGTCGATCGTGATCTCGTCGCCGGCCACCGTCACCGTGACGCGGATGCGGATCGGCTCCTCGAACCCGTCCGACCACACCTCGTTCTCGTAGCGGCCGTCCGGCAGCGCGCGGATGGCGTCGCGCATGGCCCGCTCCGAGCGCTCGATGATCGCGTCCGCCAGCGGGTCGATGCTCTCGAGCCCGAACTCGTCCATCATCCGCAGCAGGCTGCGCCCGCCCACCGCGTTGCACGCCGCCTGGGCGTACAGGTCGCCGATGGTCTCGTCCGGGGTGCGCACGTTGGCGCGGATGATCTTGATCAGCTCGCGGTTCGGCTCGCCGCGCTCGAACAGCTTGGTGACCGGCACGCGCAGCCCCTCCTCGTAGACCTCGTGCGCCTCGGCCGAGAGGATGTGCCCGCCCACGTCGGGCGAGTGGCAGCAGTTCGCGAAGTAGGCGACGATCGTCTCGCCGCGGAAGATGGGCGTCAGCACGGTGAAGTCGTTGACCTGGCCGGCCGTCAGCCACGGGTCGTTGGTCACCAGCACGTCGCCGGGCTGGAGCGTCTCGGGCGGGTAGGCCGCCAGCAGGTGCTTCGCGCCGGTCGCCATGGGGTTGATGTGCCCCGGCGTGCCGGTGAGCGACTGGGCGATCATCTGGCCGCGCGTGTCGAAGATGCCGCAGGCCAGGTCCTGCGACTCGCGGACGATCGTGCTGAAGGCGGTGCGCATCAGCGCCGCCTGCTGCTCGTTCGCCACCGACAGCAGCCGGTTCCACAGCACCTCGAGGGTGATCGGGTCGAGTGATGCCATAGCTCGTATGCTCCGCCGCAGCGCGGCGGGCGAATCCTCCTCTGGGCCTCCTACCTCACCTCGACGACCAGGTTGTGCTGCGCGTCCACCTCGCAGCGGGCGCCGGGCCCGACCACTACGGTGGACTCGCGCTCCTCGACGATCGCCGGCCCCTCGAAGGCCGCGCCCGGCGCGAGCCGGTAGCGGTCGTAGACCGGGGTGGGCACGAAGCCGCCCGCCTCCGGGAAGTAGGCCGGCCGCTCGCCCTTGCGCGCCGTCTCCGGGCCGCCGGCCGCCTGCGACCGGACGCTCAGGCGCAGGTCGGGGCGCGGGCCGGACGAGATGACGCGCCAGCTCAGGATCTCGATCGGCACCGGCGGGCCGGGCCGCTCGTACAGCTCGCGGTACACCCGCTCGAAGGCCGCCGCCAGCGCGCCGGCCTGTGAGGCGTCGAGCGGGCCATCGGGCAGCGGCACGCGGATCTCGTACCCCTGCCCCAGGTAGCGCATGTCCGCCTCGCGGCGGTGGCGGATCGCCTCGGGCGCCACCCCCGAGGACTCCAGCAGCGCCTGCCCCTCGGCCTCCATCTCGGCCAGCAGCCGGTTGGCCCGCTCCCAGTCCAGCGCGTCCAGACGCGCCGGCCACGAGCGCACGAAGTCGAAGGACAGCGGCGCCGAGAGGAAGCCGACCGTGCTCATCACCCCGGCGCCGAGCGGCGCGAGCAGCAGCGGGGAGCCGAGCGCCCGCGCGATGCGGAAGGCGTGGACCGGGCCGGCCCCGCCGAAGGCGAAGAGCGGGAGGCGCCGCGGGTCCGCGCCGCGCTCCAGGGCGTGCACCCGCGCCGCGTTGGCCATGTTCTCGTTGGCGATCTGGTGGATGCCCCAGGCCGCCTCCTCCACCGAGAGGCCGAGCGGGGCCGCGATCTGCTCGCCGATCGCCCGCCGCGCCCCGGCCACGTCCAGCCGCATCCGCCCGCCGAGGAAGTAGGCCGGGTCGAGGTAGCCGAGCACCAGGTCGGCGTCGGTCACCGTCGGCGCGGTCCCGCCGCGGCCGTAGCACACCGGCCCCGGGTCCGAGCCGGCCGAGTCCGGCCCGACCTTCAGCAGCCCCAGCGAGTCGACGCGCGCGACCGAGCCGCCGCCGGTGCCGATCTCGATCATCTCGATCACCGGGATGCGCACCGGCAGCCCCGAGCCCTTCTTGAAGCGGTAGACCCGGTCGACCTCGAACTCGTGGGCCACCAGCGGCCGCCCCTCGGCGATCACGCAGAGCTTGGCCGTCGTCCCGCCCATGTCGAACGACAGCAGGCTCTCGTGGCCGGCCGCCGCGCCGTAGCTCGCCGCCGCCAGCGCCCCGGCCGCCGGGCCGGACTCGAGCAGGCGCACCGGGTGGCGCGCCGCCGTCTCCACCGTCGCGATCCCGCCGCTGGACAGCATAAGAAAGAAGCTGCCGCCGAAGCCGATCCGGCGCAGCCGCTCCTCCAGCTCGCGCAGGTAGCGCTCGACCCGCCGCTGCACGTAGGCGTTCACGATCGTGGTCGAGGCGCGCTCGAACTCGCGGATCTCCGGCACGACCTCGGATGAGATCGAGACCTGCAGCTGCGGCGCGGCCCGCAGCACCGCGTCGCGGGCGGCCCGCTCGGCCGAGGGGTTGGCGAAGCTGTGCAGGAACACGATCGCCACCGCCTCGACGCCGCACGCCGCCAGCTCGCGCGCCAGCCGCTCCACGTACGCCTCGTCGAGCTCCTGCAGCGTCGAGCCGTCGCTCAGCGTCCGCTGCGGCACGTCGAAGCGCAGGTGGCGCGGCACGAGCGGGCGCGGCCGCTCCAGCATCAGGTCGTACAGGTCGTAGCGGTTCTCGCGCCCGATCTCGATCGAGTCGCGGAAGCCGGCGGTGGTCAGGAGCGCGGTGCGCGCCCCGCGGCGCTCGATCACCGCGTTGGTCACGAGCGTCGTGCCGTGGACGAGGTGCTGCACCTCCTCCGGCGCCACGCCCGCCCGCCGCAGCGTCTCCGTCAGCACCGCCTCGACCGCCTGCGACGGGTCGTCGGGCGTGGTCAGCAGCTTGCCGACGCTGAAGGCGCCGGTCGCATCGTCGATCAGGATGAGGTCGGTGAAGGTTCCGCCGATGTCGACCCCTACCCGGAAGCGTCGGCTCACTCCTCGCATCTCCTCAACTTAAGCTTCGCTATCCTTCTCGCCGCTCTGCGGCGCGGTGGTTTGGTGAGGCGAAGCCTCCCCAGAGTCTTCCATTTTCCATCGCCCTGCGGCGGAAAATGACGATTCTCAGAGGGCCAGCGGCCCCCGGACCTCCCGGCGCGCGGGCGGCGGAGAGAGGCGCCCGTGGCGCCCTTCGCCCCTACTATAGCATGCGGCGGCGCCTATGCTACAATGAACCCCTAGCGCCGGGGATGCCTCGGGCGTCCGCCCGGCACGCCCCGCGCAGCTCTCGCGACAGGTGTGCCGGTGATCGCGTCCGGCCCAGCGCCCCAGGCGCAGAGAAGCGATGACTCAAGACGATCGTCCGCTTCCGGAGACGCAGAACGACGCCTGCGGCAGCCTCAACCCCGCCCTGCTCGAGACGCTGCTCGCGGCCGCACCGGCCGGCGTCATCTTCCTTGACCCCGAGCTGCGCGTCATCCGGGCCAACGCTCAGCTGGCGGGCCTCTCCCCGCTCGATCCCGCCGAGTGGCCCGGCCGCCCGCTCGGCGAGGTGCTCCCGCAGCTCGGCCCGCGCCTGGAGCCGCTGCTGCGCCAGGCGCTGCATGCCGCCGAGCCGCTGGCCGGCGTGGAGATCGGCGAGGAGCCGGGCGGCCAGCACCTCGTCGCCGGCCTCCACCCGCTGCGCGACAAGGCCGGCGCAATCATCGGGGTGTGCGCCGCCATCCAGGATCTCACCGAGCAGCGCCGCACCGCCGCGCAGCTCCGCGAGCTGGCGGATCGCTACCACGAGCTCTTCGTCCAGGCCCAGGATATCGTGTACGTGCTGGACGCCGCCGGCAACTTGCTCGACATGAACGCGGCCGGCGAGCGGATCACCGGGTACACGCGCGAGGAGCTGCTGGGCCGGCCCATCACCCAGCTCGTGCTGCCCGAGCACCTGCCGGCCATGCACCAGATGCTGGAGCGGAAGATCGACGGCGCGCCGGTCACGTCGTACGAGCTGGAGATCGTGGCCCGCGACGGGCGCCGCGTGGTGCTGGACGTGAACACCCGGCTCGTCTACCGCGACGGGCGGCCGGTCGAGATCCACGGCATCGCCCGCGATGTCACCAGCCGCAAGCACGCCCACGAGACCCAGCACTTCCTGGCCGACGTGAGCCAGGCGCTGTCGTCCAGCCTGGACGACGACACGATCCTGGCGCACATCGCGGCCCTCGCGGTGCCGCGCATCGCCGACTTCTGCATCGTGGACGTCGTCGAGCCCGACGGTGAGGTGCGCCGGGCCGCCGCGCTCCACGCCGATCCGGACCGGGCCCCGGCGCTCGAGCGCCTGGCGCAGCGCTACTCGCCGAGCGACAGGGATCGCGTGGGGGTGCCGTGGGTGCTGCGCGAGGGCCAGACGCTCTTCAGCCCGTCGATCACCGCCGAGCAGATCGCGCAGGTGGCCCAGGACGCCGAGCACCTGGAGCTGCTGCAGGCGCTCGACCCAGGCTCGGCCATCCTCGTCGCGATCCGCCTCGAGGGCCAGGTCAGCGGCGTGATCACGCTGGTGCGCACGGCGGGGAAGCGCCCCTACGAGCCCGCCGACGTGGCGCTGGCCGAGGAGTTGGCGCGGCGCGCGGGCCAGGCGCTGGCGAACGCGCGCCTCTACCGCGCGAGCCGCCGGGCACGCTTGGATGCTGAGCGGGCGGCCCAGCGGATGGCCCGGCTGCAGGTGCTCACCGCTGCATTCGCCGAGGCCCGCACGGTCGAGCAGGTCACCAGGGTGCTGCTCGCCGAAGGGGTTCCCGCGGCGGGGGCGTCCGGCGGCGGCCTCGGCCTGCTGCAGGAGGCGGGCGCCACGCTGGAGCTGACCTGGAGCGATTCGGCCGCCCAGCCGCAGCCGCTCACTGTGCGCGTCCCGCTGGCGCACGCGGCCGGCTTCGCCGCTGCGATCGGCCGGCGCGCGCCGGTCTGGCAGCCGCCCGCCGCGCCGGCCGGGCAGCCTCCGCAGGCGGAAGAGCTGCCGGCCTGGGGGAAGGCGGCGCAGGCCTACCTCCCGCTCATCGTCGGGCAGCGGCCGGCGGGCGCGATCGGGCTGCGCTACGACGCCGGCGCGATCCCGCCCGAGGACCAGGTCTTCGCGCTGGCGCTGGCCCAGCAGTGCGCGCAGGCGCTCGAGCGCGCCCGGCTGCTGGTCGCCGAGCAGGAGGCCCGCCGGCGCGCCGAGGGGCTCTACCAGGTCACCTCGGAGCTGGCGCAGGCCCTCACGCCGGCCGAGGTGGCCGACGTGATCGTCCGGCACGGCATCGCGGTGGCGGGCGCCTACGCCGGCACCATCATCGTGCGGGCCGCCGACGGCCGGAGCTTCGAGGTGCTCAGGGTGGCCGGCTACCCGCCCGGCGTCTGGGACTCGACCGAGCCGCTGGCGGCCGATGCGCCGCTGCCGATCGTGGACGCGGCGCGCACCGGCGAGCCGATCTGGCTGTCCTCGCGTGCGGAGTACGCCAGCCGCTACCCGCACCTGGCGTCGAGTCTGCAGACGCCCTCCGCGGCGATAGCGGCCGTCCCGCTCCTGCTCCACGGCCGGCCGCTCGGCGCGCTGGGGCTGAGCTTCTCCACGCCACACGCCTTCGACGCCGACGAGCGGGCGCTCCTGCTGACCCTCGCCCAGCAGTGCGCGCAGGCGCTCGAGCGCGCCAGGCTCTACACCGAGTCGCAGGCCCAGGCGGCGCGCATGGCCGTGCTCGCCGAGGCGTCGCAGGCCTTCGCCTCCACAAGCCGCGACCTGCCGGCGCTGCTCGATGTGCTGGCGCAGCGGGTCGCGGCCAGCATCGGGGACCTGGCGCTCGTCGAGCTCGCCGCCGGCGACGAGCAGCGCCAGGAGCTGACCCGGCTCTACCACCCTGATCCGGAGGCGCTCGAGGCGATGCGGCAGGTGCTCGCCGGGCCGTCCGGCGCAGCCGCGGCGCTCGCGGCCTGGGTGCAGTCCCAGGTCTCGCCGCTGCACCTGCCGTCGCTGGCCGAGGAGCACGCCCGCGCCGGCGGGCTCGCGGGCCTCTCCAGGCTGCGGCGCGCCGGGGTCTTCAGCCTGGTCGCGGTGCCGCTGCGGGTACAGGGCCAGTTCCTCGGGACGCTGGCGGCGCTGCGCACCACCGCCGGCCAGCCGTACACCCGCGACGACGTCACCCTGCTGCAGGACCTGGCGGACCGCGCGGCGCTGGCGATCAACCACGCCCGGCTCTACGCCACCGAGCAGCGGGCGCGGGCGCAGGCCGAGGCGGCGGTGCAGGCGCGCGACGCGTTCTTCTCGGTGGCGGCGCACGAGCTGAAGACCCCGCTGACCTCGCTGCTCGGGCAGGCCCAGCTGCTGCAGCGCCGCGACGCCCGCGAGCAGATCCTCGCCGAGCGCGAGCGCCGCTCGGTCGATATGATCGTCGCGCAGGCCCAGCGCCTCAACCGGCTGACGCTGGGGCTGCTCGACACGGCGCGGATCCAGCAGGGGCGGCTGACGCTGGACCGGGCGCCGTTCGACCTGGCGGACCTGGTGCAGCGCATCGTCGGCGAGATCCAGCCGACGCTCAAGGCCCACCGGCTGAGCTACACGCCGCCCGACGGGCCGCTGGTGGTCCACGGCGACGCGCTGCGCCTGGAGCAGGTGGTGATCAACCTGATCGAGAACGCGGTGAAGTACAGCCCGGCCGGCGGGCCAATCGACGTGCAGCTCGCCCGCGACGCGACCGAGGCGGCCGTGCGGGTCGCCGATCAGGGCATCGGCATCCCTGCCGCGGAGCTGCCGCACCTGTTCACCCGCTTCTACCGCGCCGCCAACGCGTCCCGTGGGCAGATCAGCGGGATGGGCATCGGGCTGTTCGTGGTGCACGAGATCATCACGCTGCACGGCGGCCGCGTGACCGTCGAGAGCGAGGAGGGCCGCGGCAGCGTCTTCACCGTTCACCTGCCGCTCCACGAGCCGCCCGCCTCCTCCGGCTGAAGCCAGTGCCGCTCGCCGCGGGAAGGTGTGAAGGCTCGCCCGCCGCGTTCCTCATTTCCGCCGGGAGGAATTGAGGGACGTTGGACCGCCAGGGCTCATTTTCCGCCGGGAGGTGTGAGGGCTGCCGAAGCACCAGGGCTTCTTTCGGGAGAGCTGCCAGCCGCGCACTGCATTCCGCAGGGAGGTGTGGAGGGCCTGCGGCCCTCCACGGACTTTTTTCCGCTCTGGGGCGACAAAGTCGCCCCAGAGCGGCAGATTCTAGCGAAGCCTCCCCAACCCCTTGGCACACTCCTTGAAGCTCGTCGGCTAGGCTGCCAAGCGGCGGCTGCGCATCGAGAGGAGGACAGCATGAGCGATCGAGCGATGGCCGGCGGGCACGGCGAGGCGCACAGCACGGTCGGCGCGTGCGACGTCACGGTCTGCACCCACAACCGCGACCACCAGTGTCACGCGGGCGAGATCCGCGTCGCCTTCGTAGACGGCATGGCGCACTGCGAGACCTACACCCCGCGCGACCTGGAGGTTGGGGCGCGCGGAGGCACGCAGGCGGGCGCGGGGCAGCGGAGCTAGGGCGCCGCCCGAGTGGCTGGCGGGACAGAGGTGGCCTGGAGGGACTTCTCCCTTCCAGGCCACTTGTTTTCGGCCGGCTGGGCCACGTGCGCGGCGCTGCAGCCGCGCGCTACTCGGCGGGCTCGCCGCGCGCCACGCGCCGCTGCGGCGAGTCCTCGGCCAGCTGCATCAGCTCGATCGCGTTGCCGTCGGGGTCGCGGATCCACGCCTGCCAGTTGCGGTCCAGCCCGAGCTGCGGCTCGCGCTCGATCGTGATGCCCGCGGCGCGCAGCCGCTCCACCAGCCCCCGGAGGTCATCGGTCAGGAGGCAGAGGTGCATAAAGCTGCCCCTGCGATTGGGCTCGGGCTCGGGGCCGTTCGGAAACACCTCGATGAAGCGGTCGCCGCCGACGTGCAGGTACACCAGCATGAGGGAGCCGTCGTCGCGGTGGAGCCGGAACGCCTCGCGGATGCCCAGCTGCTCGTAGAACTTCAGCGTGCGCTCCAGGTCGTGCGCCGCGAACGCGGTGTGGCCGAGGTCGGTGATCATGGGGAAGTCCTTTCTGCCTGCCAGCACAACCGGCACAGGTGTATCCAGGCGCGCCGGGCGCGCCTCCGCCGCAGACTCTACCACGTTTTGCCGCGCTGCGCTGCGGGCCACTTCTGTATCGGATGGCGCGTAACCTCGCTGGCCTCTGCAGCGGTATCTAAGCAGACTGCCGGCAGCCTTCACCTCCCACCTGCCAGCGCCCATAGCCTTCGTGTAACCACGCCGGCAGTCTCCCCTCCTCGAACCGAAGCCCGCCCCACATCGCAGCCCTGCTACGACGGTACGTCGCGGTATCCCGATTGTTCAGGGATCGTACACGCTGTGTAACTATTGCGGTAACCGCTCCGTGATACTATCAGGAAGAGCGGCTCGAGAGCACAGCACGCGTGTGCGCCGTGCCCGCTCACCTGCCTGCCGGCGAACAGCGGCAGCGCGACCAACAGCACAGTCTCTAGTTCTACCCCACATCGATGTGAGGCAGTTATGGCATTCGGACGCTTGAAAGTCGCCACGCAGCTCAGCCTGCTGGTTGGCGCGACCGCGCTGGTGTCGATCCTGTTGCTCGGCGCGCTCCTCATCGTCGAGACGCGGCGCGTGGTCGAGAGCGAGATCGAAGACCGCTCGACCGCGCTGCTTCTGTCCACCGGCGAGCTCCTCGCAACGCCGCTCGCGTACGGCGACCACTCCTCGGTGAACCGGCTGCTTGAAACGATCGTGCAAGAGAACGCGCTCGACGAGGTCTATGCCTTCAGCGTGACGGGGCATATGATCGCCGCGCACGCCGCCGATACCGGCCCGGGAGGCAGCCCCAAGCTGGAGCACACCCTCCAGCCCGAGCAGATCAACGAGGTGCTGCAGAGCGGCGCGCCGGTCATCCGCGCGCACGACTTGGACATCGACATCGCCGTGCCGATCACCCTCGGCGGCCACCCGATCGGCGTGGTCCTTGGCGTCGCGTCGTCGGAGGACGCGATGGCCGCGATCGTGGCCGCCGCGCCGCGCATCGGCACGGCTGCGCTGATCGTCGCGCTCGTCGCCGCGCTGTTCGCGGTGGGGATCGGCCGGTACATGGCCGCGCCGCTCAAGACGCTGGCCGCGGCCGCGACGGCGGTCGGCGAGGGGCGGCTGGAGGCGCCGACAGGCATCCGGCGCGGCGGCGAGGTCGGCGCGCTGGCGGCGGCCTTCACCCGCATGGTCGAGGATCTGCGTGTGGCGCGCGCCGAGGTGGCCGAGCAGCAGCACACGCTCGAGCGGCGCGTGGCCGAGCGCACGGCCGAGCTCGAGCGCGCGCTCGAGGAGCTGAGCGCGACCGCCGCGGAGCGCGAGCGGCTGATCAACACCGTGCGCGAGCTCTCCAGCCCGGTGCTGCCGGTGATGGAGGGGGTCCTGGTGATGCCGCTGATCGGCGTGATCGACTCGGAGCGGGCCGCGAACCTCATCGCCGCGCTGCTCGGCGGGGTGCAGAATCACCAGGCGCGCGTGGTGATCCTCGATGTCACCGGCGTGCCGATCGTGGACACCCAGGTGGCGCGCGCGCTGATCCAGGCCGCCGAGGCCGTCCGGCTCCTCGGCGCGCAGACGGTGCTGGTCGGGCTGCGGCCCGAGCTGGCGCAGACGATCGTCGGGCTGGGGCTGGACCTCTCGGGGCTCATCACCCGGGCGGACCTGCAGAGCGGCGTGGAGTACGCCAGGTCGAAGGTCTGAGGTTCGCCGGCGGCGGGCTGGCTCAGCCGAGCGGCAGCCCGGCCGCGAGGGCCAGCAGGGTTGCGACGGTGTTGGCCAGCGCGTGCGCGAGCGCCGCGGCGCGCCAGCCATAGCGCGAGGCCAACACCCCCATCACCAGGCCGAAGCCAGTGAGCGCCAGCAGCCGGCCCAGCGAGGCGTCGATGATGGCGTGCTTGAGCGAGAACAGGGCCGACGTGACCGCGATCCCCAGAACACCCCCCGCCGCGGCGACCACGCGCGGCTGAATGAGGCCGCGCCACAGCCACTCCTCGGCGAAGGGCACGACGACGCAGTTGACGATCAGCAGGCTGACCGGCACCAGCAGCGGCGCGGCGGCCTCGAGGATCGTCGTCTCCCAGCGCCACGGGCTGACCACCGACGGCAGCTGGACGCTCCCCCAGAGGATCTGATCGACAAGGCTCAGCAGAATGACCGCGACCGTCGTCACGAGGGCGGCGAGCCACACCTGCCAGCGCCGCGCGGTGCGCAGGATCTCGCCCACCGCCTGGCCGATGGACGCGAGGCTGCGCTTGCCGGCGGGGAGCGTGAGCCAGACCAGCGCGGCGTACAGAATGCCGGTTGCCAGCATGTCGTTGACGCGCAGCGAGCCGATCGCCGGCGGCCAGAACAGCACGAAGTGGCGTGCCAGATACTCGCCGATCACGATAATGACCACAAGCCACAGCGCCAGCCGCAGCCCCTGATCGCGGCGGCGTGGCTGCACCACCGATGTATCAGTTAGAGACATAGCGCCCTCCTTCAGCTATTATCCGGCGCCGTGCTCTCCAGCCATCTGATCGCCTCCTCCGCCGTGCCCACCTCGACGATCACGATCCTGCGCGACGCACGGCGCGCGTCGATGGCGTTCTCCCGCGGCACCAGGAAGTGGCTCGCCCCCGCGCGCTCCGCCGCGGCGACCTTCTGCGCCACGCCGCCGATCGGGCCGACGCGCCCCTCTGGGTCGATCGTCCCCGTCCCGGCGATCCGCCGGCCGCCGGTGAGATCGCCGGGCGTGACCCGGTCGTAGATCGCCAGCGTGAACATCAGGCCGGCCGACGGCCCGCCGACGACCGAGCGCGGCTGGATCTCCACCGGGAAGGGCAGCTGGGCGACCTGGCCGGCGGTCTCGATCGTGATGCCGATGCGCGGCGGGCCCTCCGGCTCGGACGGCGGCAGCAGCGGGATGGTGATCTCCATCGTCTCCCCGGCGCGCACCAGGGTCACGCGCGCCGACGACCAGTTGACGAGCGAGCCGAGCGCGACGATCAGGTCGGAGGTGGTCCGCACCGGCATGTCGTCCAGCGCGATGATCCGGTCGCCGGGCTGCAGCAGGTCCTGGACCTGGCTCTCGGGCGAGATCCCGGTCACGCGCACGCCGGTACCGGTGAAGAACGCGTTGTACCCGGCGAGGCGCAGGGCCACGACGCTCGCCACCGCCTGGCTCTCGTCGAGCATACGCGCGTTCTCGGCCATCAGCTCCTGCGGCGAGACCTCCGGCGGCACGATGCGCTCGGGCGGCACGATCACCAGCGTGTCGTCGAGGTGGCCGAGCAGCAGCTGGCCGGCCAGGATGGGCGTCTGCCCGACGACCGTCGTCAGCAGAAAGGCGCCCTCGTTCGACTCCGGCTCTGCGTCCGGGATGTCGATCATCGGCGCGACGGCGACCGCTGTCCCGGGGGCGTACAGGCCGTGGGGCGTCGGGACGATCGCGACGGCGGGGGCGAGCAGCACCACGCCGAGGGCGACCGCGGCGGCCCTTCGCGCAGCAGAGACGGAGACGCGCTTGGAGGGCGAAGCGGGGGCCGGCGGGTAGCGCAGCACCAGCCCGATCAGGGTCGCCAGCAGCACCATGCTGAGGCCGATCGTATCGCTGAACCGGGCGGCCTGTGCCACGACGTAGACGCCCCAGGCGAGCAGCGCTGCAATCAGCCCGACGCCGATGCGCTGGCAGACGCGCTCCGGCCGCTGCACCACGCCGGCCAGCGCCAGCGCCATGAGGCGGCCGCCGTCGAACGGGTAGGCGGGCGCGAGGTTGATGGCCCCCAGCACGCCGTTGAACACTGCGACGAACAGGGCGATCGAGTCGCTCGACGGGTGGAGCTGGAGCGCCCAGACGACCGCGCCCGCGCCCGCGAGCAGCAGGCTGGCGCACGGGCCGATGAGTGCGGCGAGCGCCTCGTCCCGGTTGCTCGCTGCGCGCGGCCAGACCTGGGCCGCGTCGCCGAGCAGGCTGATCCGCAGGCGGGCGGGCGCGGGCGAGCCGAGCCACCGGGCCGCGGCGACGTGGGCAAACCCGTGGGCGAGGACGGAGAGCGCCGCCAGGAGCACGATCAGCAGCGCCGCCAGCCAGCGCACACTCCCCGTGAGCGCCGGAGCAACCACGGGCATATACAGGGTGGCGGCGAACCAGAGGCCCGCGACCAGCGCCAGCACCGAGATCGGTTCGAAAGCGAATGGCTGGCCGGGGCGGCGCGGCAGGATGCGCCCCGCGCGGCTCGTGGCCAGCCAGTCCATCGTATCTCTAAGCTTCACACGCTCCTACTTGTGCTTTCTCTGTGACGCGGGTGTTCCATGTTTGGCTCCGGCATGCTACCATAGAGACCTTACCCCCCGCGACACAGCTCCTACGACCAGCACGACCTAGGCCATTGGTAGGGTTGAGGGAGGCGCAGCCTCCTAGAACCCCTCGTGCGTCGCCCTGCAGCAACTTCGCTGCCGTGGGCGGCGCAAAAGGGTTCGTGGCGGGCCTGTGGCCCGCAACGTCCCCTGAACCCTGTTCGGCCGCAGCACAGCGCCCGTGCTGCGCGCCAGCCGTGCTAGTGGGAAGGACACCACCCATGCGTGAGCGATCACACATCAAGCCGATGGCGCTCCTGGTCTTCTGGGGGCTGTTCCTGATCCTCTTCCTGAACGGCGCCTCCCTCGATCGCATCACCGCCACCTTCCTGACGCTGCGGTCCGAGTACACCGTGACCGAGCAGCTCTCGAAGTTTCTGCTGCTGCTGGTCATCTTCGTCGCTGTGCTGGCCTACAGCCAGCTGCGCCGCGTGCCCGACACGCAGAGCGCGCTCGCGTTCCTGGCGCTCGGCCTGATCATGTACCTGGCTGAGAGCAACATGGTTGCAGAGGAGCTCACGGCGCCGGTCGGGGCGGCGCTCTTCGGGCTGACGCTCACCCTGCTGGTGCGCCAGCGCGCGTGGGTGTCCGCGGCCCTCGTCGTGGCCGTGTGCCTGGTGACGCTCGCGTCCGTGCTGCACGACTTCGTGGACGACGGGAGCCCGCTGGCGATGCTGCTGCCCGGCGCGCTGCGCTCGCCGCTGATGATGTTCCACGAGGAGTACGCCGACACCCTCGGCCAGGCGCTGCTCTGCACGGCGGCGCTCGTGCGCTTCGGCGACCTGCTGGCCGGCTGGGTGCTCCGGGCGCGCGCGGCGTTGTTCCTGCTGCTGGGCTGCGTGGGCCTGCTGGCGATCGGGGACAGCTTTCTGCACCACCAGTACAGCCCGAGCATCAGACTCCAGATCGTCGCCCTGACCCTCGCGCTCGCCGGGTTCGCGGGCGGCGTCATCGCGAACCACTACCTTCTGCCCCGGCCCGCGCGCCTGACGCTTCACAGGGAGCGGCACTTCTACGCCTTCCTGTACCTCTTCTTCGTGGGGCTGCCGGCCACCTACCGCGAGGCAGACATGCCCCCCTTCGTGCTGCTCTGGGGCCCGGCTGTGGTGTACTGGCTCTGGCACCTGTACGCGCAGCGCGCCCGGCCCAGGGAGAGCCGGGAGCCGGCGGCGATGCCAGCGGCCCAGCAGGCGCCCGCGGGGCCCGGCAGGTAGGCTGTCTCGGCCGCCTGCTGCGCGCGGCGGAGGGAAGGGCTTCGGGGGAGGCGCGGCCTCGGGCCTGCGGTCTACGGCGTCCGGCGCGGGATGATGGAGATGCCGCCGCTGCGTTCCAGCACGGCGTACTTGATCTGCTCCATGCGCTCGAGGCCCTGAGTCTCGCGGGCGGCCGTCAGCACGTCGTCCTCGTCGACGCGCGCCCTGACCATGCGGTCCTTGAGCGGCCGGCCGTCCTCGACGATCACCAGCGGGACGCCGTCGATCAGTTGCTCCAGCGTCGCCGAGCGCCCCTTGAGCTTCGCCAGCGCGATGTCGACGCCGATGAGGGTGATGATGATCAGAATGGCGTTGGTGACCGAGAAGTCCTCGCCGAGCAGCGCCTGCTGGGTGGCCTCGCCGATGATCAGCAGCAGCACGAAGTCGAAGGTGGTGGCCTGGCTGAGGGTGCGCTTGCCGGCGATGCGGAAGACGACCAGGAGCACCACGTAGATCGCGACGCCGCGCAGCACAGTCTCCATCGCTCGCTCCTTACGGGTACACGAACTGGGTGAACTGCAGCGCGGGCTCGTCGCCCAGCCCCACCTGGGCCGGAAGGAGCCCCGGGCGCAGCGGAGTGACGCGGAAGGTGATCCAGGCCGGGTCCGCGGGCTGCCGCAGCGTGAAGACGTAGGTCAGCCGGCCGCCGCCGTCGTGCACCTCGCGGGGCTGCGGCGAGACGCCGGTGACCTTCACGTGCTGCAGGTAGTCGTGCGGCAGCCAGACCTCCACCGTCGTGTCGGAGGCGGCCGGGCGCACGAAGACATCAAACGAGGTCTCGGTCTCGAAGCGCTCGAAGCGGTTGTACTCCACGCGCAGCGCGCCCCGCTCGGCCACGGCCGAGCTGAGCGGCCCCGGCCCGAACAGGCCGAGCGCCGCCGCGACCAGGATCAGCGCAAACACGGCCCAGCCGGCGCGCTGCACCTGCCACGTGCGCTCCTGAAACGGGAGGTCCTCGGCGATCTCCAGATCGCCGATGCGGTGTACGTTCGCCATTGCACGGCTCCTGGTCCGACCGCGCTCCGGCGCATCCGCGCCCGGCGTGCGGGAGCTGCACGGGCCTTCGAGCGGTCCTCCGGGGCGGCCGAGGACGCCTTCCGCCCATGCCCGCCCCGGTTCTGCCGGCGCGCTGGCCTACCGGCGCGTCTCGGACTCCCAGTAGGCGGGGCGGCCGTAGTGGCGGTACAGCCGCTCCTCGTCCTCGCGGTTGAGCATGCGCTCGGGGTCGTACTCCGGGCCGCTCTTGACCTGCTCCTTGGTCAGATCCACGTAGACCGCGCGGTCATCCCAGGAGACCGACTCGATCCAGCGCGGCGAGACGAGCACCCGCTTGCCCGGCCACCAGTTGCGCGTGTCGACCACCATGTAGCGGAGCGCCCAGCTCTCGTCGTCCAGGATGAAGTCCTCCACGTGGCCGATGTCGCCGTCGAGGGCCTGGATGGCGTAGCCGGTGACCTCGCGGGTGCTGCGCAGGTGCGGGTCGCCGCGCTGCTCCTGGCTGGGCGCCACCTCGCGCTCGGTCGCCGTCGCGTCGGACATGGGCGGCGCCCCGGGCGCGGTGGGCTGCGGCGCCATCCCGACATAGCCGACGCCCCACAGGCCCATCGGGTACATCCCGGCGCCCCACAGGCCGGGGCCGCCCCAGTAGGGCGCGTAGCCGTAGTAGTTCGCCAGCTCGATCTCGCGCTGGCGCGAGACCGGCTGGTCGGTCGAGATGTCGGGGCTGTTCTCCACCTGGCTTCTGGTGAGCTTGACGCTGAGCTCCCGGCCCTGCCAGTCGGCGTGGCCGAGGGCGATCGGCGAGATCAGCACCAGCCTGCCGCTCAGCCAGTCGCCGGTGTCGGCCACCATGTAGCGCACCGTCCAGTGCTCGTCGTCGAACAGGAACTCGTGGACGCCGCCGATCTTCCCGTCGGTCGCGCGGATCGTGTAGCCCTGCAGCTCATTGGCGCTTCGTAGGGTCATGGTCATTTCTCCTTTCCCGCCGCTCTTCCCGGCGCCGGTGGCGCGGGGCGGCGGGCGCATGCGAGCACCGGAAGGGCTGCGCCCCGTGCCACTGGCCGGATCATCAGCACGGAGCGTGCCGGCCACGCGAGCACCTCTCGGCACGCTGCTTGCACCTC
>CALJIC010000056.1 GCA_937974195.1 uncultured Roseiflexaceae bacterium
CCCCGCCGGAAGGGGCTGTGCAGCCCCTTCCGAACCATCCCCGCAAGCGGCGCCATCTCCCATCGCTCGCCCGTTGTCATGCCCACGTACACCAATACCTGTGCTCCAAGCGCTGACTGATGCGCTGTCGTGCAGCAGCCAGTGTGGCTGAGACGAGCGGCTGGTGTGCTGAGGCATGGCAACGTGCTGACCAGCGGCGTACGCGTTCCCTTGCGGGTGCAGGGCGGAGCGCCCGCACAAGCGCCTGATGTGAGAGACGCCCTCACTGCGCCTGCAGCGCGACGATCACGAAGCCGTCCACCTCATCCACGACGCGCAGCCCCGGGGAGCGCTCGATCTGCGCGGCCACCTCGTCCCACAGCGGGAGGTTCGCGCCGGTGTAGTAGCGGCGCTCGAGCACGGCGTACGTATACCCCTGCTGCCGCAGATACCACACCGCGTGCTCGTCCGGGAACGCGCGCGCCAGCTTCGCGAAGTCGCGGAAGGCGCGCGGCACGTGGTACGGGTGGTTGAAGGCCGGCATGTGCTTGGCGTGGTAGAGCGAGCCGAACATATTGCGGTAGTTGGTCACGTCGTTGGCGGGCGGCAGCATGGCCACGGCAAAGTCGCCCGGCTGCTCGGCGAGCCAGCGGTCGATCGGGCGCGGCGCGAGCTCGAGCGCGCCGGGCGTGCCGGGGGCGAAGTCCAGGCAGATCAGCGCGGCCAGCGCGATGGGCACCCAGCGTCGTGGGCGCTGCGGCTCGCTGCCGGCCGCCGGCCGCTGCATCAGGCGCGCCGTCCCCAGGCCGGCCAGCAGGCAGACGAACAGGATCGTGACGCTCCCGAAGCGGCTCCAGACGCGCATGATGTTCATCAGCGGCAGCTTCGCCAGGTAGTAGGCCGGCAGCCAGATCGGGTCGTTCACGCGCACCGGCTCGCCCCCCAGGTGCAGGTCGGAGCCGAGCGCCAGCACCGCGGCGACGAGCGCGGTCCCGAGCCAGACCAGGCTGCGGCGCCGGTTGGGGTGCGCCCGCCAGCCGAGGGCCGCCAGCGCCAGCAGGCCGGTGACCGCGCCGATGTAGAGCGTCTTCTCGCCCCAGCGCGGGTCGGCGTCGAGCGCGCGCGCGAGCCCGCCCCACAGCGGGTGCAGCTGCGAGGGCAGGAAGAAGTGGTACGGTGCGGCCGACCAGATGCGCGTGCGGGCGATGTGGTACGGCTCGTAGCCGCCGCTGCCGAGGTTCGTGAGGTACGGCAGCATCCCGAGCAGCGCGCCGAGCAACGTGGCGCCGACGAGCGACGCCAGCGACGCGGGGCGCCGGAGGGACAGGCCGGGCGCTCCCTCGACGCCCTCCGCTGATCCTCGACCGCTGCGCCCGGCCGCGAGCAGCGTGAGCAGCGCGTAGGCCGCGCCGGTCACCAGGCTGATCACCAGGTAGTACTGCGACATGCAGCCGACTAGGAAGGTCGCGCCGCTGAGCGCCCAGAGGTGGCGGCGCCCCGGCCGCGGCGCGGTCAGGGCGGCGTCGAGCGCCCAGAAGAACAGCGGCAGCATCTGCGTTGAGGTGATCTGCGGGTGCGCCGCGCTGTGGATGAGCCGGTACGGCGCGAGCGTGAAGGCCAGCCCGGCGATGAGTCCGGCGGCGCGGCTGCCGGTGAGCCGCCGCAGCCAGAGGTAGGTGAAGTAGCCGCTGAGCAGGTGGCTCAGGAAGATCAGCAGGTTGTAGCCGGCGTTCGGCCCCAGCGCCAGCGTCACGGGCGCGACGGCCACCATGCTCAGGAAGGGCGCGTCGGTGGCCGGGAGCGCCAGGTTGTCCGGGTAGTTCAGGCGCGGGTCGCTGAACGGGCTCAGGCCTAGCAGGAGCGCCTGGGCCACCCAGCCGGTCATGTAGACGTACTGGATGTTGTCGCCGGGCGGGCCGAGCACCAGGGCGCGCGGCCGGGCCAGCACCGGCGCCATCATCGCGGCGGCGGCCAGCGCGAACACCAGCAGCGCCAGGATGTCCCGCCGCAGCACGCCCGGGACAGCCAGCGCCAGCCGGGCCAGGCCCTCCCGGACGACGGACGGCTCGCGGGTGGACCCGGCCGCGCGCACCGCCTCGTTCGTCGGCTGGGTGGACATGGGCATTCCTATGACGGCATCGCGGTGCCCGGCGGTCCTTCGGGCCGCAGCCGGCGCCGCTGCGGCCCGCGTCGCTCTCGCGCACCAGCTCGGGCGGGAAGAGTCAGGTCGTGTAGTGGGCGTTGATCTCGACGTACTCGGCGCTTAGGTCGCAGGTCCACACGGTCGCTGCGCCATCGCCCAGCCCGAGGTCCAGGTGGATGATGGCCGGGTCGCCGCGCAGCGCCGCGGAGGCCTTGGCCGGGTCGGCGCCGGTCGACAGCCCGCCGCTCACCACCTGCACCGCCGGCGAGTCGTTGTCGCCGTAGCGGTCCGCCGGGCCGAAGGTGAGCGCGAGCCGCGATGGGTCGATCGGCGCGCCGCTGTAGCCGGCGGCGCAGACGATTCGCCCCCAGTTCGGGTCGCCGCCGTGGATCGCGGTCTTCACCAGGGGCGACTTCGCGATGCTGTTGGCCACCAGATGGGCCTCCGCCTCGTCGTGCGCGCCGGTCACGCGGATCTCCACCAGCCGCGTGGCGCCCTCGCCGTCGCGCGCCACCTGCTTGGCCAGGTCGACGCACACCTCGGTGAGCGCCTGGAGGAAGGCGCCGTAGTCCACGGAGGGCGTTCCAGCCTCCGTGCCCTCCGTGCCCTCCGTGGATCGCACAGCCACCCCGGAGGCGCCCGAGGCGAGCAGGAGCACCGTGTCGTTGGTGCTGGTGTCGCCGTCCACGCTGATGCGGTTGAAGCTCTTGTCGACCGCCGCGCGCAGCGCCCGCCCGAGCAGGTCCGCGGGCGCCACAGCGTCGGTGGTGATCACCGCGAGCATGGTCGCCATGTTCGGGTGGATCATGCCAGCGCCTTTGCAGAGCCCGGCGATCGTCAGCGGCGTCCCGCCGACGTCGAGGGTGCGGGAGGCGACCTTGGGGCGGGTGTCGGTGGTCATGATCGCGCGGGCGGCGTGGGCGGCGCCCTTGACCGCGGCCGGGCCGGTGAGCGCGGCGATCCCGGCGCTGATCTTCTCCATGTCCAGCGGCCGGCCGATGACGCCCGTGGAGAGCACGAGCACCTCGTCGGGCTGGCAGCGCAGGCCGTAGGCGGTCAGCTCGGCCATCCGCCGGCAGTCCGCGTCGCCCTGCGCGCCGGTGCAGGCGTTGGCGTTGCCGGCGTTGATCACCACGGCGCGGATGCTGCTGGCGTTGGCGGCCAGGACCGCCTGGTCGTAGAGCACCGGGGCCGCCTTGACGCGGTTCGTCGTGAACACCCCGGCGGCGGTGCACGGCCCCTCCGCGGCCACGAGGGCCATGTCCAGCTCGCTGGCGCCCATGACGCTGCTGGTCTTGAGGCCGCAGGCCGCCGCCGTGGCCCTGAATCCTTTCGCGAGCGAGAAGCTCTCTAACGGCTCACTCATCTGGTTCTCCTGATGCGTCATGCGCGAGGCGGCCGACGCGCTGCGCCTGACGTGCGGCGCGCCCTCACTTCCCCTTCACCAGCGCCCCGACCTTGACCGGCAGCCCGAAGAGCTTGATGAACCCCTCGGCGTCCTTCTGGTCGTAGCTCTCGCTCATGGTGAAGCTGGCGATGTCCGGGTTGTAGAGGCTCCGCGCCGCGCGCCGGCCCACGAGCGTCGCGCTGCCCTTGTAGAGCTTGATGCGCGCCTCGCCGGTGACGTTCTGCTGGGTGACCTGCACGAACGCGTCGAGCGCCTCGCGCAGCGGAGTGTACCACTGGCCGTTGTAGACCAGCTCGGCGTAGCGGTGCGCCACCACATCCTTGTAGTGCAGGGTGTCGCGGTCGAGCGTGATCTGCTCGAGGCCCTGGTGGGCGACGCGCAGGATCGTGCCGCCGGGGGTCTCGTAGACGCCGTGGCTCTTCATGCCCACCAGCCGGTTCTCCACCAGGTCGGTGCGGCCCACGCCGTGGCGCGCGCCGAGCTCGTTGAGCCTGGTGAGCAGCTCCACCGGGCCGAGCGGCTCGCCGTCCACGCTCACCGGCACGCCGCGCTCGAAGCCGACGACCACGTACTCGGGCGTGTCGGGCGCCTGCTCCGGCGCGGTCGTCAGGGTGTACATCGGCTCCTCGGGCTCGTTCCACGGGTCCTCGAGGATGCCGCCCTCGTGCGACATATGCCAGATGTTGCGGTCGCGGCTGTAGATCGACTTCAGCGTGGCGGTGACCGGCACGTTGTGCTCGGCGGCGTAGTCGAGGGCGTCCTCGCGGCTGCGGATGTCCCACTCGCGCCAGGGGGCGATCACCTTGAGGTGCGGCGCGAAGGCCATGTAGGTGAGCTCGAAGCGCACCTGGTCGTTCCCCTTGCCGGTGCAGCCGTGCGCCACCGCCTCGGCGCCCTCCTGGATCGCGATCTCCGCCTGCCGGCGGGCGATCAGCGGGCGGGCCACCGAGGTGCCGAGCAGGTAGGTGCGCTCGTAGACCGCGCCCGACTGCAGCAGCGGGAACAGGAAGTCGCGCACGAACTCCTCGCGCAGGTCCTCGACGTAGCACTTCGACGCGCCGCTGGCGAGCGCCTTCTCCTCCAGGCCGCTGAGCTCTTCCTCCTGGCCGATGTTGCAGCAGTAGCAGATGATCTCGGGGTTGCCGTAGTTCTGCTTGAGCCAGGGGACGATGATGCTGGTGTCGAGGCCGCCGGAGTAGGCCAGGACCACTTTGTTGACGCTGCGTTTCATCGGAAATCTCCTCGAAGATGTGTGTTTTGGCAGAGTTACCTGTGCGCGTGGTGCTCCTGAAGCGAGCGGACGCGCAGCTCCCGCTGCTTGAGCGCGCGGATGCCCTGCACCGTGGCCGCCGCGCCGGTCAGGGTCGTCACCAGCATCACCCCGTAGCGGATCGCTGCCGAGCGCAGCGCCTGGCCGTCCACGTAGGCCCGCGAGCCGAGCGGCGTGCTGATCACCAGCCCCACCTTGCCCGAGGCGATCAGGTCCACCGTGTGCGGCGACCCCTCGGAGACCTTGTTGACCGTCTCGACGGGGATGCCGATCTGGCTCAGCCAGGCGGCCGTGCCGCGGGTGGCGTAGATCGTGAAGCCGAGCCGCACCAGGTCGCGGGCGATGCGGCCGATCGCGCCCTTGTCGAAGTCGTTCACGGTGAGCAGCGCGCCGCCGCCGAGCGGCACCCGCTGGCCGGCGCCCATCTCGGCCTTGGCGAAGGCGTGGCCGAACGATGAGGCGTGGCCCATCACCTCGCCGGTCGAGCGCATCTCGGGGCTGAGGAACACCGCCGCCCCCGGGAACTTGTCGAACGGCAGCACCGCCTCCTTGACGAAGAAGCCGTCGAGCGGCGGCTCCTGCGTCAGGCCCAGCTCGGCGAGCTTCTTGCCGGCCGCCACCTGCGCGGCGATGCGTGCCAGCGGCACGCCGGTGGCCTTGGCGACGAACGGCACCGTGCGCGAGGAGCGCGGGTTGACCTCCAGCACGTACACCTCGTCGTCCTTGATCGCGAACTGGATGTTCATCAGCCCGCGCACGCCCAGCGCCAGCCCGATGCGCACCGTCTCGTCGCGGATGATCGACAGGTGGTAGGCGCTGACCTTGTAGGGCGGCATCACCATCGCCGAGTCGCCGGAGTGGACGCCGGCCTCCTCGACGTGCTCCATGATCCCGCCGATCACGACGCGCTCGCCGTCGCCGACCGCGTCCACGTCCACCTCGAAGGCGTCCTCGAGGTAGCGGTCGATCAGCACCGGCTGGCCGGCGCTGATGCTGGCCGCCTCCTGGAGATACTGCGCCAGGCCGGCGTCGTCGTAGGCGATCGCCATGGCGCGCCCGCCGAGCACGTAGGAGGGGCGCACGAGCACCGGGTAGCCGATCCGCGCGGCGATCTGGCGGGCGCCCTCCAGGTCAGAGGCCATGCCGCTCTCGGGCTGCATGATCTCGAGCTGCTGCAGGAGCGCGCTGAAGCGGCCGCGGTCCTCGGCCAGGTCGATCGCGTCCTGCGGCGTCCCCCAGATCGGCACGCCGGCCGCCGCCAGCCCGCGGGCGAGGTTCAGCGGCGTCTGGCCGCCGAACTGCACGAGCACGGGGACCGGGGCATCCCGCGACTCGTTCTCCCAGATGTTGAGCACGTCCTCGAGCGTCAGCGGCTCGAAGTACAGCCGGTCCGAGGTGTCGTAGTCGGTCGAGACGGTCTCGGGGTTGCAGTTGACCATGATCGTCTCGTAGCCCAGGTCGCGCAGCGCGAAGGCGGCGTGGACGCAGCAGTAGTCGAACTCGATGCCCTGGCCGATGCGGTTCGGGCCGCCGCCGAGGATGATCGCCTTGGGCCGGTCGGTCACCTCGGACTCGTCCGCGCTCGAGTAGGTGCTGTACAGGTAGGGCGTGTGGGCCTCGAACTCGGCCGCGCAGGTGTCGATGCGCCGGTAGGTCGGCAGGATGCCGAGCGCCTTGCGCCGGGCGCGGACGTCCAGCTCGGAGCACCCGCCGCGCAGCGCCTGGGCGATCTGCGCGTCCGAGAAGCCGTTCTGCTTGGCCTCGAGCAGCAGGTCGGGCGGGAGGGACTCCAGGGTGTGCTGGGCCAGCTCGCGCTCGATGGCGATGATCTCGGCCATCTGCTCGACGAACCACGGGTCGAAGCCGGTGGCCTGCGCCAGCTCCTCGATCGACATGCCCTTTCGGAGGGCGGCGGCGGCGGCGAAGATCCGGTTGGGCGTCGGCCGCGCCAGGTTGTCGTCGCCGACGAGGCGCAGCGAGGAGGGCGAGCCGAAGCCGGTGGCGCCGACCTCCAGCCCGCGCAGCGCCTTCTGGAACGCCTCGTTGAAGGTCGCGCCGATCGCCATCACCTCGCCGACGCTCTTCATCTGCGGGCCGAGCGTCTCGTCGACGCCGGGGAACTTCTCGAAGGCCCAGCGCGGGACCTTCACCACCACGTAGTCCAGGCTCGGCTCGAACGAGGCCGGCGTGACCCTGGTGATGTCATTGGGGATCTCGTCGAGCGTGTAGCCGACGGCCAGGAGCGCGGCGATCTTGGCGATCGGGAAGCCGGTGGCCTTGGAGGCCAGCGCCGAGGAGCGGCTGACGCGCGGGTTCATCTCGATCACCACCGGCGTGCCGTCGCGCGGGTTCACCGCGAACTGGATGTTCGAGCCGCCGGTCTCCACCCCGACCGTGCGGATGACGATCTTGGCGATCTCGCGCAGCCGCTGCAGCTCGCGGTCGGTCAGCGTCATCGCCGGCGCGACGGTGATCGAGTCGCCGGTGTGGACGCCCATCGGGTCGAGGTTCTCGATCGAGCAGATCACGACGAAGTTATCGGCCCGGTCGCGCATCACCTCGAGCTCGTACTCCTTCCAGCCCAGCACCGACTGCTCGATCAGCACCTGGGTGACCGGCGAGGCGCGCAGGCCGCGGTCGGCCACCTCGCGCAGCTCGGCCGGGCTGTGGGCCACGCCGCCGCCCGAGCCGCCGAGCGTGAACGAGGGGCGCACGAGCACCGGGTAGCCGATGCGCCCGGCCACCTCCAGCGCCTGCTCGACCGTCGTCACCGTCTCGCCGAGCGGGATGCCGATGCCGGCGGCCTGCATGGCCTCCTTGAAGCGCTGGCGGTCCTCGGCGAGGTCGATCGCCTCGGGCGAGGCGCCGAGCAGCTTGACGCCGTACTTCTCGAGCACGCCGGACGCGTGGAGCTTCATCGCTAGGTTGAGGCCGGTCTGGCCGCCGACGGTCGGGAGGATCGCGTCGGGCCGCTCGCGCTCGATGATCTTCTCGACGATCTCCGGCGTGAGCGGCTCGATGTAGGTCGCGTCCGCGAACTGCGGGTCGGTCATGATCGTGGCCGGGTTGGAGTTGACCAGCACCACGCGGAACCCCTCACGGCGCAGCACCTTGCAGGCCTGCACGCCGGCGTAGTCGAACTCACACGCCTGCCCGATCACAATCGGGCCGGAGCCGATCACAAGGATGGACTGTATATCGGTGCGCCTGGGCATTAGCTTTGGTTTCCTCAGTTACACGGCTTGCGCGGTGGCCTGGCCCCCGCACCCCCTCGCGGGGTTGGTCCTCTTTTTTCGCCGCTCTGCGGCGCGGTGGGGTTTGGGGAGGCGAAGCCTCCCCCGCATATCTTTTCTTCTGTCGCTCTGCGGCGACATTGTCGCCGCAGAGCGACAGAAGAACGTAACTGGAAGGGGCCACGGAAGGCCAGCGGCCCGCCTCACTTCTCCGGAAGGAGGCCTCCCACCGGGCTGGCGCCGGTGGAGCTGCCTCTCCGGCCGTCTCTACTGGCGCACTCGGGCATCGGTCAGGGCGTCCAGCACGTCCTTCAGCTCATTCATCGCCCTGACGAGCTCCTGGACCTTGGCCGCGAAGTCGGCGGGCAGATCCGGAGCCTGGCTCAGATCCGTCTGCGCGAGCATCCCGGCCACGCCGCGCACGGTCCCGAGCGGCGTGAGCAGGTCGTGGCGAAAGGCGTGGATGTCCTCCTCCCGGGCGCCGCCCACCGCGCGCGAGCGCTCGCGGAGCGCCGGCAGCTGCTTCGCCACCTCGCCCAGCTTCGCGGCCGAGATGGCGAGGATCTCGACCAGCTCGCCGAAGCGCCCGCCGAACAGCGCGGCGCCCCTGCTCGGGTCGAGGGCGCCGAGGTCGGCCGCGAGCGCCGTCGCGGTCTCCAGCGGCTCGCGCAGCATCTGCTCCAGCAGCGCGATGCGCTCGTCCGGGCTGCCGGTGAAGCGCGCTCTCAGCTCGTCGTACCTGGACATCGCTGCCCGTCCTTTCGCAGCCGGCGCGGCGCGCCTCCCGTGCCACGTGGTGGAGCCCGCGGCTCACGCCTTCCGCATCAGCTCCACGAACTGCCCGAACAGATAGCGCGCGTCGTGCGGGCCGGGCGCCGCCTCCGGGTGGTACTGCACGCTGAAGGCCAGCCGGTCGGGGGCGCGCAGCCCCTCGCAGCAGTTGTCGTTCAGGTTCACGTGCGTGACCTCCACGTCCGGCGGCAGCGAGTCGGCCGCCACCGCGAACCCGTGGTTGTGGCTGGATATCTCCACCCGCCCGGTGTCGCTGAAGCGCACCGGCTGGTTGCCGCCGCGGTGGCCGAAGTGCAGCTTGTAGGTGGTGCCGCCGAGCGCCAGGCCCAGGATCTGGTGGCCGAGGCAGATGCCGAAGATCGGCACCTTCCCCAGCAGGCCGCGCACCGCGTCGATGCCGTAGGTCACCGCCGCCGGGTCGCCGGGGCCGTTGGAGAGGAACACGCCGTCCGGCTTGAGCGCCAGCGCCTCCTCGGCCGTCGTCGTGGCCGGCACGACGGTGACGTGGCAGCCGTGCTGGACGAGCAGGCGCAGGATGTTGCGCTTGATGCCGAAGTCGTAGGCGACGACGTGCAGCGAGCGGTCGGCGCCCTGCTCAGCGGCGGCAGCCTGGTCGCGCGGACCGAGCGCCAGGTCCTTGGGCCCCTCGACCCAGTGGTACGGCTCGGCGCAGGTGACGTAGCGCACCAGGTCGAGCCCGGTCATGGACGGGGCGCTGCGCGCGGCGGCGATCAGCCGCTCCGGCTCGGGGTTCTGCGAGGAGATCACGGCGCGCATCGCGCCGCGCTCGCGGATGTGGCGCACCAGGGCGCGGGTGTCGACGCCGGTCATGCTGACCACGCCGTGCTCGGCCAGGTACTCGTGGAGCGACTTCGTCGCGCGCCAGTTCGAGACGCGCGGGCTTGCGGCGCGCACAACAAAACCGGAGAGCCAGGGGTGCTGGCTCTCCTCGTCCTCGAAGTTCACGCCGGTATTGCCGATGTGGGGCGCGGTCATCACCACGATCTGGCCGTAGTAGGAGGGGTCGGTCAGCACCTCCTGGTAGCCGGTCATGGATGTATTGAACACCACCTCGCCGGCGCGCTCGCCGATCGCGCCGAGCGCGTAGCCCGGCCAGGTCGTGCCATCTTCCAGCGCCAGCAGCGCCGGTGTTCGTGGTTCCATCTCTTCTCTCCGAGCCGAAGATAGCGTCATTATACCTGTAACTTCCGCGGGGCCCGCGGTCGCGCCGCACGCCACCTCACAGCTCCATCACCACCGCCGTCTCGTCGCAGCGGTGCTGCAGCGGGCAGAGCACGCAGTCGCGCCAGACCTTCTCGGGGAAGCGCTCCTTGCCGGTGACGACGAAGCCGAGCCGCTGGAAGAACGGGACCGCGCGCGTGAGGGCGAACACGGTGGGGTAGCCGCGCCTGCGTGCCGCCTCCACCAGCCCGCGCACGATCGCGGCGCCGATGCCGTGGCTGCGGAAGGCCGGCAGCACCGCCAGCGAGCGCACCTCGGCCAGCACCGGCGTCATCTCGAGCAGCGAGCCGATCCCGACCACCGCGCCGTCCACCTCCGCCACCAGCCAGCTCGGCAGGCTGGCGCGGACGTTCTCGGCGCTGCGCGGCAGCAGGTGGCCCTGGCGCGCGTGCTCGGCGACGATCGCGACGATATGTGGCACGTCGGCTTCGGTCGCCGGGCGGACGACGATCGGGGCGCTGCGCCGCGGCGCGACCGAGACGTGCTCCGGGGAGATTACCATCGCCAATTCTTGCTTCCTTCTTTCCCGCTGCTCTGCGGCGGTAGAACTAAGGACACTACGCCGTGATGACCGTGCCGGACTCTGCGCTGCTCAGCCCGGCCAGGTTCGTGATCCGCGCCGCCCGCACCCCCGCGTCCAGCGCGCTGAGGGCGGCGCGCACCTTCGGGATCATCCCGCCGCTGATCGTGCCGTCGCCGATCAGCTCCTCGACCTGCGCCCGGCTCAGGCGGGGCGCAATGCTCGCGCCCTCGCCGCCCCGCTCGCCCACGCGCACGCCCGGGACGTTGGTGACGAACACCACCTGCGCGGCCGCGATCGCCGCCGCGATCGCCCCGGCCGCCTCGTCGGCGTTGACGTTGTAGACGCCGTCCGGCCCGAGCGAGATCGGCGCCACCACCGGGACCACCCCCTGCGCCAGGAGGCTCTGCAGCACCTCGGCGCGCACGCTCACCGGCCGCCCGACCCGCCCGAGGTCGCCCTCCGGGTGGCGCTGCTTCTCGACCCGGATGAGCCCGCGGTCCACCCCCGAGAGGCCTTGGGCGTCCACCCCGGCCGCGGCCAGCGCGGCCACCAGCCGGGTCGCGATGCTGCCGCACAGCACCATCTCGGCCGCCCGCAGCGCCGTCTCGTCGGTGACGCGCAGGCCGGCCACGAAGCGCGGCTCGCCGCCGAGCGCCTGCTGGATGGCCCCGATCTCCTTGCCGCCGCCGTGCACCAGCACCGGCGCCGGGCGCAGCGTGGCGACCGCGCGCGCCAGCTGATCGACGAAGGCCGGGTCGTCGAGCTCGTTGCCGCCGATTTTGAGGACCAGGGTGTTCATGGTTTCTCCAGGAGGGGCGCGGCGCGCCGCGCCCATAGCGACGCCGTATTCCAGGCGTGCGGGGGATCAGTGTGCGTCAAGATCTACGCCACCAGCCCCTCGGTCTCGTCGAGGCCCAGCATCACATTCATGTTCTGGATCGCCTGGCCCGACGCGCCCTTGACCAGGTTGTCGATGCTCGAGCAGATGATCAGCAGGTCGGGCGCGGCGCGGGTGATCGAGATCGCGCACATGTTGGTGTGCGTCGTGTGCGCCACCGCCGCCAGCTGGCCGGCCGGGAGCACGCGCACGAACGGCTCGCCGGCGTACTGCTCCTCGTACAGCTCGCGGACGCGCTCGTCGCTCAGCTCGGGGGAGACGCGCGCGTAGATCGTGCTCAGCATGCCGCGGCTGATCGGCAGCAGGTGCGGGCTGAAGATCACCTGCAGCGCGCGCCCGGCGAGCCTGGATGCCTCCTGCTCCATCTCGCCGACGTGGCGGTGGACGTGGCCGATGCTGTAGGGCGCGAGGCTCTCGTTCACCTCGACGAAGTGCAGGTGCTGCTTGGGCGCGCGGCCGGCGCCGGACACGCCCGACTTCGCGTCGACGATCACGGTGTCGTCGGCGAGGGCGCCGGCCCGCAGCAGCGGCGCCAGGCCGAGGAGCACGCTGGTGGGGTAGCAGCCCGGGTTGGAGACGAGCCGCGCGTCGCTCAGCGCGGCGCGGTTGAGCTCGGGGATGCCGTAGGGCGCGCCGAGCAGCTCGGGCGCGGGGTGCTCGTGACCGTACCAGCGCCGGTAGCTCTCGGGCGTGGCGAGCCGGAAGTCGGCCGAGAGGTCGACCACCCGCACTCCGGCGGCGAGCGCCTGCTGGGCCGCCTGGGCCGCCGCGCCGTGGGGCAGGGCCAGGAAGACAACATCCGCGTCGGCGAACGGCGCCTCGCTCAGCGGCGTGAGCGGCGCGTCGAGCGGGCCGGGGAAGACTTCGGCCAGCGACTTGCCGGCGTGCGACTCTGACGTGGTGAACACCACCCGCGCCTGGCGGTGGCGCCGCAGCCACCGCAGCAGCTCGTACCCGGCGTAGCCGGTCACCCCACAGATCCCGACGTTGACCATCCCGCTTCTCCTGTTCTTCGAGCGCGGCGAGCGCCCAGATGCAGCCGGCCCCAGCTGCTGCCCACCCGCTGCTCTTCCGCCGGAGCATCCCGGCGCGCCCGCCGCGGCAGACGCCGTGTGGGGCTCCAACCCAGCAAAAAGCCCCCCGGAGCGAGATCCGGAGGGCAGATGTACGCCTGTGCGTACAGATCTTGGGCTACAGCAGTACGGCGCGCGCTCCAAGACAGCCCTCCGGGATCGTACGGCCCGGACGGCGGAAGGGACGACGCAGCACGCACTTTTGCGACCTCGACCTGTTCATAGTGGCGCTAATGATAGCTCTCACGTCCCCGCTTGTCAAGCGACAGTTACGCGGTGGCCTCGCCCGCACCCCGTGGAGGGGTTTGGGGAGGTGAAGCCTCCCTGGAGTGCTCCTTCTCGCCGCTCTGGGGCGAGAAAAAGAGGATCTTGGAGGGCCACAGGCCCTCCGAACCTCCCGGCAGGGAAGCGGGCCGTGGAGGGTCGTAGGTCCTCCGCACCTCTCCACGGGGGCCGCTGTTCCGCAGCAGGGTGGCTCAAATATAAGGAGGGCATGGAGGCGCCCGCCACGCGCCCCGTGTCAGTGGCGGATCCGCGGTAGTGTATAATGCTCACGGCCGGTTCCCGCGGAGAAAGGTGCTATGCAGCAGGTGTCAACGCCAGCTATGACAGATATGATCGAAACCCTGCCGACGCCGGAGGAATCGCTAGCGGAGGCCCACCGGAGGCTGGCCCGCGTCCTCAGGCGCGGGGAGCTCGTGTGGATCGTCGAGGAGCGCTACGATGCCCCCCACACGACCTGGTACATCGACGCGGTGCGCCTGGGGGCGCAGGGCCGCTGGGTGCGCCAGCGCCACCGCTACGACGCCCAGGCGGAGACGCTCTACTTCCTCGGCGAGCGCCCGCTCAGCGACCAGGAGTTCCGCGCCGCTCGCCAGAATGGCACCCTGTTCGATGTCGCAGCGTGGCAGGACCAGTGATGCCGGAGCCTGATGTGACCTCGGACCGCGCGCCGATCACGGTCGATGACCTCTACCAGCTCGGCTGGCTGGAGGACCCGCGCGTGAGCCCGGACGGCCGCGCCGTGGCGTACGTGCGGGTCACGGTGGACAAAGGCGCGAACCGCTACCGGCGGGCGATCTGGCTCGCCCCGCTGGACGGCGGCGCCCCGCGCCGCTTCACCGCCGGCACGAGCTCGGACACGCAGCCGCGCTGGAGCCCCGACGGCCGCTGGCTGGCCTTCATCTCGGACCGCGGCGGCCAGCAGCCGCAGCTGTTCATCATCCGGCGCGACGGCGGCGAGGCGCGCTGTATCACCAGCCTCCCCCGCGGGGTGAGCGACCCGGTCTGGAGCCCCGACGGCTGCCGGATCGCTCTGCTCTCGCGGGTGAGCGCGGCCGACCGCGAGCGCGAGGACCGCGGCGAGGCCGAGCCGCCCCCCGAGGACGAGCTCGACCGCCGGCACGCGGAGGAGCGCCGCGCCCGCGAGGAGGAGCGCCGCATCGACCCGCGCGTGATCTCGCGGCTGCCCTACCGCAGCGGCGTCGCCTACTACGACGGGCGCTACAGCCACATCTACGTCGTCGACGTGCCGGCCGACGACTCGGCTGAGCCGGGCGCGCCCCGGCGCGTCACCGATGGGGACACGCACTTCGGGCCGCCGAGCTGGGCCGCCGACGGCCGCTCGCTGCTCACGACCGTCACGCGCGACCCGGAGCTCGACACGCTGATCGGCTACGACGACGTCGTGCGCGTGCCGCTCGTGGACGAGGGGCGCGCCGAGCCAGTGCGGCTGACGAGCGCCGGCTTCAGCTACGCCGGGGTGCAGGTCGGCCCGGACGGGCGCTACGCGGCGGTGATGCGCAGGCCGGATGTCCAGCCGCTGTTCGCCGGCTCGCACCTCGCGCTGATCGCGCTCGACGAGCCGGAGGCGGGCGAGCGGGTCATCCCGCTCACCGATGGCGCCGACCGCGACGTGGAGAGCTTCCGCTGGCTCCCTGGCGGCGCCGGGCTCGCCTTCGTGGCCGGGTGGCGCGGCGAGGCGCCGGTGTACGAAGTGTCGCTCGACAACCCCCTGCGGGCGAGCGACGGCGCCCTTCATTCGACCGCCGCCCCGGCCGCCAGCGATCGGCTCGAAGAGATCGTCCCCGGCAACGGCCGCATCGTCACTGAGTTCGACGTCGCGCCGGACGGGAGCGTGGTGTTCATCGCCGGGGACGCCGGGAACCCGTGCGACCTGTACGTGCGGCGGCCGGACGGCAGCGAGACGCGCCTGACGGCGGTCAACGACGCGCTCCTCTCGCAGCGGCTGATCGCGCCGGTCGAGGAGTTCGTCTTCAGCGCGCCGGACGGGCGCGAGGTGCAGGGCTGGGTGGTGCGCCCGCCCGACTTCGACCCGGCCCGGACGTACCCGCTGGCGGTTCAGATCCACGGCGGGCCGCACGTGATGTGGGGGCCGGGCTTCCGCTCCATGTGGCACGAGCTGCAGGCGATGGCGGCCCGCGGCTACGTCGTCTTCTTCTGCAACCCGCGCGGCTCGGACGGCTACGGCGTGGCGTGGCGCAGCGCCGTGTACCGGGCGTGGGACAGCGCCGCCGCCGATATCCTGGCCGGGATCGACGCGCTGATCGCCCAGGGCAGCATCGACCCGCAGCGGATCGGGGTGACCGGCGGCTCGTACGGCGGCTACATGACCGCCTGGCTGATCGGCAACAGCGACCGCTTCGCATGCGCGGTGGCTGCGCGCGGGGTATACAATTTGCTCACCCAGCACAGCACCAGCGACGTCCACGAGCTGATCGAGCTGGAGTTCGGCGGCTTCCCCTGGGAGCTGCACGACCTGCTCTGGCAGCAGTCGCCGCTGGCGCACGCGCACAAGATCAAGACGCCGCTGCTCCTGCTGCACGGCGAGCTGGACTACCGCGTTCCGATCGCCGAGGCCGAGCAGCTCTTCAGCGTCCTGCGCCGCCGCCGCCGCACCGTCGAGCTCGTCCGCTACCCGCGCGAGGGGCACGAGCTGACGCGGAGCGGCGAGCCGCGCCACCGCGCCGACCACATGCGCCGCACGCTGGAGTGGTTCGACCGCTACTGCGGGCTGTAGCGCCGCTGGCGCTCCTGCAGCGGGCCTGCCGCACCAGAACTCGCTTCTTCGCCGCCAGTGGAAGGAGCTGCCATGTCGGCATCACCCCATCGAGCATCGCACGAGCCGCACCCGTGGGCCGAGATGACGCCGGAGCAGGTGCTGGACGCGCTGGTGTACGAGCTCTACGGGCCGATCAGCGCCCTCGGCGCCCAGGTGAACCGCCTCACGACCGGCGCCTTCGAGGATGATGAGCTCGGCGACATGCTGGCCCAGCTGCGCGAGCGCGTGGATGAGCTGAGCCGCGTCGTCGTCGTGCTCAAGCGCTACAACGACGAGCACCGGGGCAACGCCCTCGGCGCGCAGCAGTAGGAAGAAGACCATGCTCGGACTCCTCCGCCGACGGCCGCAGCTCCTCACCGAGCGCCAGGACGCCCTGCGCGAGCAGGTCCGGGCGTCGCTCGTCGCCCTGCACGACGCCCTGACGCGCTTCGGCGCCGACGTCGCCCCCGGCGACATGCGGACGCTCGCCGACGCGATCGAGCACCTCAACGAGCTGTTCCTGCTGGTGATCGCCGGCGAGTTCAACTCCGGCAAGTCCAGCTTCATCAACGCGCTGCTCGGCGAGCGGGTGGTGGCCGAGGGCGTGACCCCGACGACCGACCGGATCACGCTGCTGCGCCACGGCGACGAGCCCTCCGAGCGCACCGTCGAGGAGTTCCTCGTCGAGCGGCGCTTCCCCGCCGAGCTGCTGCGCACGATCGCCGTGGTGGACACGCCCGGCACGAACGCGATCATCCGCCGCCACGAGGAGCTCACGCGCGATTTTATCCCGCGCTCCGACCTGGTGATGTTCATCACCTCGGCCGACCGGCCGTTCACCGAGAGCGAGCGCGGCTTCCTCTCGATGATCCGCGAGTGGGGCAAGAAGATCGTCATTGTGCTGAACAAGGTCGACCTGCTGGAGACCGAGGAGGAGCGCGAGCAGGTGATCGGCTTCGTGCGCGAGAACGCCCGCGACCTGTTCGGCTTCGCGCCCGAGGTCTTCCCGGTCTCGGCGCGGCTGGCGCAGCGCGCCCGCGCCGACGGCAACGAGGAGCTGTGGCGCGCCAGCCGCTTCGAGGCCATGGAGCGCTACATCCTCGAGACGCTGGACGAGGAGGAGCGCGTGCGCCTCAAGCTCCTCTCGCCGCTCGGCGTCGCCCGGCACCTGAACGAGAAGTACCTGCAGGCGGTCGAGGGGCGCCTGGCGACGCTGCAGCACGACATCGCCACGCTCGAGAACATCGAGCGCCAGCTCGAGCTGTTCCGTGAGGACCTGACGAGCGACTTCCGCTACCACCAGACCGACGTCGAGAACATCCTCAACGAGTTCGAGCTGCGCGCGGTGCGCTTCTTCGACGACACGATCCGGGTCACGAATATCCCGCGTCTGGTGCGCGACCAGGAGGGCATCCGCGAGCAGTTCGAGAACGAGGTGGTCGCCGACGTGCCGCAGCAGATCGAGGGGCGCGTCCAGGCGCTGATCGACTGGATGATCGAGAAGAACCTGCGCCTCTGGCAGTCCACCACCGACTACCTGCGCCGCGAGCGGGTGCCCGAGAACCGCGCCGGCATCATCGGCGACGTCGGCGGCTCGTTCGAGTACAACCGCGCCGCGCTGATCGAGTCGGTGGCCCGGAGGGCGCAGGAGGTCGTGGCGACCTACGACCGCGAGGCGGAGGCGCAGGCGCTGACCGAGGAGGTGCGCGCGGCGCTCGCCGGCTCGGCCCTCGTCGGCGCCGGGGCGGTCGGGATCGGCGCGCTGCTGGTGGCGCTGCTGCACACCGCCGCGCTCGACTTCACCGGCATCCTCGCCGCGGGCGTGCTGGCGGTCGGCGGCCTGTATCTCATCCCCAACAAGCGGCGCCAGGTCAAGAAGCAGTTCCGCGAGCGCATCGCCGAGCTGCGCACGCAGCTGATCAGCACGATGCAGCGCCAGTTCGACAGCGAGTCGGAGCAGATGGTCGGCCGCATCCGTGAGGCGATCGCGCCCTACACACGCTTCATCCGGTCGCAGCACGCGCATCTCGTCGAGGTGCAGCGCGCCCTGTCCGACGTGGACGTGGAGCTGGGGCGCATCCGCTCCGAGGTTGAGGGTTAGAGGCGTCGTTCAAGCGCGGGGAGGACCCATATGCACCCCAACGGCGTCGTCACGCTTACGACCGACTTCGGCCTGTCGGACACCTACGTCGGGACGATGAAGGGCGTGATCCTCGGGATCGCGCCGCACGCGCGACTTGTAGACATAACGCACTCGGTCGGCCCACAGGAGATCCACCAGGGGGCCTACATCGTCCAGAGCTTCTACGGCTACTTCCCGCCCGGCACCGTGCACCTGGTGGTGGTGGACCCGGGGGTCGGCACGGCGCGGCGGCCGATCGTCCTCAGCATCCCGCAGGGGCTGTTCGTCGCGCCGGACAACGGGGTGCTGACGTACGTGTGGCGCGACGCGATCGAGCGCTGGGGGCGCGAGCAGGTGGTGGTCTACGAGATCGCCGAGCCGCGCTACTGGCTCGAGAGCGTCAGCAACACCTTCCACGGCCGCGACATCTTCGCGCCGGTGGCGGCGCACCTGGCGAACGGCGTGCCCCCGAGCGACATGGGGCCACGGCTGCCGGGCCTCACCGAGGCGACGCTCGAGCAGCCGACGATCGGGCGCGCCGGCGAGCTCGTCGGCCGGATCATCCACGTGGACCACTTCGGCAACTGCATCACCAACATCACCAAGCAGCACCTCTGCTCGTTCGGCAGCGGCGAGCGCATCGTCGCGCAGATCATCGACCAGCGCATCCCCGGCCTCTACCGCACCTATGCCGACGGCTCGCCCGGCTCGCTGATCGCCCTGATCGGCAGCACCAACCGCCTGGAGCTGGCGGTGTGCAACGGCAACGCGGCGCGCACGCTCGGCGTCGGCATCGGGGACACGGTGAAGGTCTTCTCCGCGTAGGGCGGCCCGCTGGTGCGAAGTGGTGTGGCGGGCGCAGCTTCTCCACGTTCTCTTCCTTCTACCCGCTGGTGCGAAGTGGCGTGGCGGGCACAGCTTCTCCACGTCCTCTTCTACCCGCCGGTGCGAAGTGGTGTGGCGGGCGCAGCTTCTCCACGTCCTCTACCTTCTACCCGCTGGTGCGAAGTGGCGTGGCGGGCGCAGCTTCTCCACGTCCTCTACCTTCTACCCGCCGGTGCGAAGTGGCGTGGCGGGCGTGGTTTTCCGCAGGCGCTTTCCCGCCCGCTGG
>CALJIC010000057.1 GCA_937974195.1 uncultured Roseiflexaceae bacterium
CGGGAGGTCCGGAGGGCCGCAGGCCCTCCGAGATCCTTTTTCTTCCGCTGCTCTGCGGCAGCGCAGCTGCCGCAGAGCAGCGGAAAGAGATAACGATACCTGCATCATAAGGAGCGCTGAAGGCTGTGATCGAAACCCGAGGAAGGACGCTGCCAACCGAATTTCGACTGACGCTCGATCACGTCTGGCTCGCCACCGCGCTGATCCTGCTCGCCCTGCGGCCGCTGCTCACGGTCATCCCGCCCAACGATTTCTGGTGGCACATGGCCATGGGCCGCGCGATCGTCGAGCAGGGGGCGATCCCGGAGGTCGACACCTTCTCGTTCACCCGCGCCGGCGCCCCGTTCTTCAACCAGGCGTGGCTGGCCCAGCTGCTGATGTACGGCCTCTACCGCGCCGGCGGGCTGCCGCTGCTCCTGGTGGTGCAGGCGCTGGTGATCACGCTGGCCTACGGGCTCCTGCTGCGCCTCTGCCTGCTGCGCACCGGGCGGCTCCGGCTGTGCGTCGCGCTGCTGCTGCTGACGATCATGCCGATGTCCTTCGACAACTGGACCGTCCGGCCGCAGAGCTACGCCTTCCCGCTGTTCGTCGGCTTTCTCACGGTGCTCACCCAGCATCGCCTCGGCCGCGCCAGCCGGCTCTGGCTCCTGCCCCTGCTCATGGCGCTGTGGGTCAACATCCACGGCTCCTTCGTGCTCGGCCTGGCGCTGATCGCCATCACGCTAGCCGGGCAGGTGCTCACCATGCTCCGCGGCGCGCCCCGCGCCCCCGCGGAGGCCGACGGGGACGAGCGCGCGGCGCCCGCGCTGTGGCCGCTCATCTTCTGGGGCCTGCTCACCGCCCTCGCGACCCTCGCCAACCCGCGCGGCCTCGCGGTGCTGGCATATGTCTCGAATCTGCTCGGCAGCAGCCAGGTGACGACGCTGGTGACCGAGTGGTCCCCGCCGACGATCCGCGACATCAACGGCGCGATCTTCTTCCTGGTGCTGATCGGCGCCGCGGTGCTGCTCGCCTACGCCCGCCGCCCGCCGGACCTCACCGACATGCTGCTGGCCGGGGCGTTCCTCTGGCTGGCGCTCGGCGCCACGCGCAACATCGTCTGGTTCGGCTTCGTTGTCACGCCGCTGCTGGCGGTGCAGGCCGCGACGCTGCTGCCGGAGCGGCGCGCCGCGCGCCCCGCGGGGTCGGCCCGGCTCAACGCCATGCTGATCGGCACGCTCATGCTGCTGCTCGTGCTCGCATCGCCGTGGGTCAAGCCGGCGCTGGGGCTGCCGCCCGCGATCGGCAGCCTGGCGTCCCAGGACACGCCGGTGGCGGCCACCGCGGCGCTCCAGCAGCTTCCCGAGCGGCCGGCGCGCCTGTTCCACGCCATGGCCTACGGCTCCTATCTGATCTGGGCCGCGCCCGAGCAGCCGGTGTTCATCGACCCGCGCATCGAGCTCTACCCCTACCAGCAGTGGCGCGACTATATCAACCTCGGCCAGGGCAACAACGTGGACACGCTCCTGGAGAAGTACGCGATCGACGGCGCGCTCCTCAGCCTGAAGGAGCAGGCGCCGCTCGTGGAGCGCCTGCGCGCGGACCCCGCCTGGGCCGTGCATTATGAGGATGAGCACAGCGTGCTGCTCGTTCGCCGCTAGCCTCGTCTCGTGGCGGGAGGTGATGTAGCGCTGCGCACGGCATCTTTAGCCTTGCCTTCAACAGAGCTTAACCATATGTTCGACGTAGTTTAACCAAATGTTACTTTACGCCCCCCTGCGCTTGTGGTACGATTCGACTCCCGTCTCCACCCTCGTGCGTCAGTTTGTTTAGGGGCGTATATGCTGCGGCGGCTGTTCAAGCGAGGCAAGAAATCGGCCAAGGCGGGCCAGCAGCTCGGCCGCGAGTTCGCAGTCGGGGATGTCGTCGAGCAGCGCTTCGACATCGAGAGCGTCCGCCGCGGCTATATGGGCGTGGTCTACATCGCCTACGACCGCCAGCGCCGCCAGCGCGTGGTCCTCAAGACCTTCCAGAACAAGTATCTCTGGGACGAGCAGGCGATCTCGCGCTTCAACGCCGAGGTCGAGCTCTGGATGCGCCTCGGCAGCCACCCCAACATCGTGCGCGCGCTGGACCTGCGCACCTTCCTCGGCAAGCCGCACGTCGTCGCCGAGTACGTCCACGGCGGCCCGCTGCGCGCGCTGATCGGCCACCTCGAGCCGCAGGAGACGATCGACTACGCCATCCAGGTCTGCTGGGGGATGCAGTACGCGGTGGACCACGCGGCGCTCATGCACCGCGACCTCAAGCCGGACAATATCCTGGTGACGCTCGACGGCCAGGTGAAGGTGACGGACTTCGGGCTCTCGCGGGTGCTCCCGACGTGGCAGTGGGCCGAGCACCTGCGCGAGCGCGGCAGCGCGGCGATGCGCATGCGCGCCGTGACGACCTCCGAGGCGCTGGACGGGACGCTGCCGTATATGGCGCCCGAGCTGTTCGACGGCGCCGGCACGCCCGGCGTCTGGACCGACATCTACGCCTTCGGCGTCACGCTGTACGAGATGTTCACCGGCAAGCTGCCGTTCGACGCCCTGCGCGACGAGTCGCTCATCCGCATGCACCTGCGCGTGGCCCCCAAGGACCCGCGCCAGCTCAAGCCGAGCGTCCACCCCGAGGCATCCCGCATCGTGCTGCGCTGCCTCGCCAAGCGCCCGATCGAGCGCTACCAGAGCTTCGCCGAGGTCGAGCGCGACCTGCAGGAGCTGCGCAAGACGCTGTTCGGCGCCTACTACGACGTCTCCTGGCCCGAGGATAACCGCGAGGAGAGCGAGCGCTGGAACGAGCGCGGCCTGGCGCACATGAAGCTCGGCGAGTACAGCGACGCGCTGCGCTGCTTCAACTACGCCTGCGAGATGGACCGCAGCCGCGCCGACTGCTGGCTGAACCTGGCCCGCGCGCGCCTGCAGCTCTGGCAGTACCACGAGGCGCTGATGGCGGTGGAGGAGGGCCTGCGCCGCGCGGTCAGCCGCAACGAGTTCGGCCAGCTCTACGCGGTGCGCGCCGAGATCTACAGCACCATGGCGATGCCGGAAAAGGCCCTGGAGGCGATCGACCAGGGGCTGTCGTACACGCCGAACGCTCCGCGCCTGTGGTTCGATAAGGGCGCGCTGTTCCACGCCAGCGGGATGCTGCGTGAGGCGCAGGAGTGCGCCGAGCGCGCGCTCTCCTTCGACAAGCTCGACCCCGAGGCGCACCGCATGCTCGGCGATATCCTGCAGGACCAGGGGAAGCACAAGCGCGCCTGCGCCGCCTACGCCGAGTCGCTGAAGCTCGACCCGCGCTCGCCGCTCACCTGGGCGCGCTACGGCGCCGCGCTGCTGCGCATCTCCCGCCCGAAGGAGGCGCTCGCGGCCTTCGAGATGGCGCTCAAGCTCGAGCCGGAGCACGCCGAGGCGCTCGCCGGTCGCCGCCAGACGCTCAAAGAGCTCGGCCGCTGAACACTTTGGCCCGCTCGCTGTGGAGGGCGGCGCTCGTGCTGCTCCCGGGCACCGACCTCTCACCTATTCGACGTACGCGGCGGCCCGCCCCACACCCATGTTGACCCATGTTGGAGGGGTTTGGGGAAGCCGCGCCTCCCCGGAATTCCCTTTTCCCGCCGCTCTGCAGCGACTTCGTCTGGAGGGGGTGGGGAGGCCGGGTGCCCTCTGGGCGCCTCCCCAGCATCCTTCCTTTGGCGGCTCTGCGGCTGCGAAGCAGCCGCAGAGCCGCGAAAGAAAAAGGAACGAGGATTGAAGCGCTGTGCTATAATGGGCCAGGGTTGTGAACAAAAGTTAACCTGAGGAGTATGCTGCCGATGACCCGGCGTGTGGTCATAACTGGAATGGGAGCGGTCAGCCCGCTCGGGCTGGGTGTCCCGGCCCTCTGGCAGGGCATCCGCGAGGCCCGCAGCGGTATCGGGCCGATCACGCTCTGCGAGACCGAAGGGCTCGAGTCGCGCTTCGGCGGCGAGGTGCGCGGGTTCGACCCGCAGAACTACATGGACCGCAAGGAGGCGCGCCGCAACGACCGCTTCATCCACTTTGCGATCGCCGCGAGCCGCGAGGCGCTGCAGGCGGCGGAGCTGAACGTCACCCCGGCCAACGCCGAGTCGATCGGAGTCATCATCGGCAGCGGCATCGGCGGGATCGCGACCCTCTCCGAGGGCGTGCTCACCCTGCACGACCGGGGGCCGGGCCGCGTGAGCCCGTTTCTGGTGCCGGGCATGATCACGAACATGGCCGCCGGCCAGGTCTCGATGATCTTCGGCCTCAAGGGCCCGAGCTACAGCCCGACCTCGGCCTGCGCCACCTCGGCCCACGCGATCGGCGAGGCGGTCGAGACGATCCGCCGCGGCTGGGCCGATGTGATGATCGCCGGGGGCAGCGAGGCGCCGATCACGCCGATCGGGATCGCCGCCTTCGTCGCCTGCCGCGCGATCTCCACCCGCAACGATGAGCCCACGACCGCCTCGCGCCCCTTCGACGCGACGCGCGACGGCTTCGTGCTCTCGGAGGGCGGCGCCGTGCTGGTGCTGGAGGCGCTCGAGCACGCCCAGGCGCGCGGCGCCCGCATCCTGGCCGAGGTGGCCGGCTACGGCCTCTCGTCGGACGCCTATCACATCACCCAGCCCGCCCCCGGCGGCGAGGGCGCGCTGCGCGCGATGCGCCTGGCGCTCAAGCACGCCGGCATCAGCCCCGACGAGGTCGACTACATCAACGCTCACGCGACCAGCACGCCGGCCGGAGACATCGCCGAGACGGAGGCGATCAAGGCGCTGCTCGGCGAGCGCGCCTACCGCGTCCCGGTGAGCTCCAGCAAGTCGCAGTTCGGCCACCTGCTCGGGGCGGCCGGGGCGATCGAGGCGATCGTCTCGGTGCTGGCGATCCAGAACGACCTGCTGCCGCCGACGATCAACTATACGACGCCCGACCCGCAGTGCGACCTGGACTGTGTGCCGAACGTCGCCCGGCCCGCGCGCGTCGACGTCGTGCTCAGCAACTCGTTCGGCTTCGGCGGCCACAACGTGTCGCTGGTGTTCAAGCGCGTTGAGTAGCCAGCGGCCAGCCGTCGGGAGGCTGCCGCAGCGTCATCGGCGTTGATGGCGGGCGCTGCGCGCCGCCGGCGGTGTCCTGGCTACTGGGTACTGTGATGTCACCGATCGACCGGCTCATCCAGCGTCTGGGCGTGCCCATCAGCGACACGCGCCTCCTGCGCTGCGCGCTCGTCCACCGCTCGTTTATCAACGAGCACCCCGAGCGCGAGCCCGACCTGGAGAGCAACGAGCGCCTCGAGTTTCTCGGCGACTCGGTCGTGAACATGATCGCCGCGGCGCTCCTGTACGAGCGCTTCCCTGAGCATAGCGAGGGCGAGCTCACCGTGCTGCGCACGGAGCTGGTCAAGACCGAGGCCCTCGCCGAGCTGGCCCGGCGCTTCGAGCTCGGCCGGTACGTGCGCCTCGGCCGCGGCGAAGAGAGCAGCGGCGGCCGCAACCGCGACTCGCTGCTGGCCGATCTGTTCGAAGCCGTCGTCGCGGCGATCTATCTCGACGGGGGGTTCCAGGCCGCCAAATCCTGGCTCGAGCCGCTCTTCGCCGAGCGGCTCGACCGCATCGCCGTCGAGGGGCGGCGCCTGGACTACAAGAGCGCGCTGCAGGTGCGAATCCAGGCCGAGCGCAACGTCACGCCGCGCTACCGCACCATCGAAGTCGCTGGCCCCGAGCACCGGCGCGAGTTCACCGTCGAGGTGCTCGTCGATAACGAGCGGCTCGGCGTCGGGAGCGGCCACAGCAAGCAGGCTGCGGCTCAGGCGGCGGCCCAGGAGGCGCTCGAGCGGCTCGATCGGGCGCGCGGCTGATTTCCTAACAGCGGAAGAAAGGCATCTGAGAGGGCTAGGGCGTATCGGCAAACCCAGTCTGCGGGGGTTCGGAGCCTGCGGCCCCGAAGATCCCCAGCACCCCAGGTAGCAGATACTCCAGACATCCCCAGGATGCCCCTCGTGGAGTTAGGGGCGCCACCCGGCGACCCGGCTGTGGAGCGAGGTACTGCGGCTCTCGATGAGACGGCTTCTCGTAACCGGCGGCTCCGGGTATCTCGGCAGCGACCTCGCGCGGCGGGCGGTCGCGGCCGGCTGGAACGTCGTCGCCACCTACCACACCACCCGCCCCGAGCTGCCAGGGGCCGAACTCGTCCCGCTCGATCTGCGCGATGGGCCGGGCGCGGAGCGCGCGATCGCTGAGCTGCGCCCCGATTGCATCATTCATACCGCCTATGTCCAGAGCGGCCCCGACCTCCGCGCGGTGACGGTGGACGGGACGGCCGCCGTGGCCCGCGCCGCCGCGGCCCTGGGAGCGCGCCTGGTCCATCTATCGAGCGATGTCGTCTTCGACGGCGAGCGCGAGGGAGCCTATACCGAGGCGGATCCGCCGGCGCCGATCTCGCCGTACGGCGAGGCCAAGGCCGATGCGGAGCGGCTGGTGAGCCGCTACACGCCGGACGCGCTGATCGTGCGCACCTCGCTGATCTACGGCGGCGAGCGCCCCAGCAAGCACGAGCAGCTGGCGCTGGATGCCGCGGCCGGCCGGGTGGAGATCGCCTTCTACACCGACGAGATGCGCTGCCCGATCGCGGTCGGCGATCTGGCATCGGCGCTTCTGGAACTCGCGTTGCTCGACGTGCGCGGCCCGCTGCACGTCGCCGGCGCGGACGCCGTCAGCCGCTACGAGTTCGCGCGGCTGGTGGTGCTGGCCGCCGGTGGTCCGGCCGAGGTTCTGCAGAGCGCGTTGAGCGCCGGCAGCGCGGCGCGGCGGCCGCGGAACTGTGTGCTGGACTCGAGTCGGGCACAGCGGCTGGTCCGCACGCGCCTGCGGGGTGTGCGCGAGGTGCTGCGGCCGCCGGCATAGCCGGGAGGAGTGCCAGGCCATGGAACAGACGCCCGAGTCCATCAGGCGCCTCTTGGCCGAGCTGCAGAGCTCGGACGAATTCGCCCGTGCCCAGGCGTCCTTCGCCTTGGGAGTGCTTGGTGAGCCGGCCGTCGCCCCGCTGATCGAGCTGCTGCGCAGCGAGGATCGCGACGTCCGGATGCGAGCCGCCTGGGCGCTCGGCGTCATCGGCCAGCCGGCCCTGCCGGAGCTCATGGCGCTCGCCGAGGGCGACGACCCGCAGCTGCGGGTCGAGGCGATCCGGGTGCTCGGCGTGATCGGCGAGGCGCGCGCGCTCAACCAGCTCTTCCACGCGCTCACCGATCCGTCGCCGCGCATCGCCCAGCGCGCCGCCATCGCCCTCGGCCGCATCGGCGATCCGCGCGCCTTCCACCCGCTGCTCACCGCCACGCGCCACCCCTCGCCCGATGTGCGCTACGCCGCCTGCAACGCCCTCGCCTACCTGCACGCCCCCGAGGCCATCCCGGTGCTCGAGCAGCTCGCCCAGGAGGACACGAGCCGCACCTCGTGGGGCGCCTCGGTGGCCGAGGCCGCGCTCCGGGCCGCGCAGGAGATCGCCGCCAGCAACCCCGAGCCGTCGTCCAGCCAGCTCAGCCGGATCAATCTGCTGCTCAGGCCGCAGCACGACGCGATCTGACGCGCGCCAGCAGCGACGACGCGCTCTAGCAGGCCCATCGCTCGGGCCATCCTCCCGCCGAATCTGCCGCGGGGAAGAGCTCTTGGCGGGCCGCCCGCCCTCGCACGCCGGCGGTATCTCTTTACATTCTTGACAAAGATTTAACTTCGAGTTTACATAGTATTGTTGTCAAACCGTTGTGTTTGGTTGACGCCTCTTCACCGGTCTGATATAATCAGCCAACTCTCGTAACTTGCGCCAGTATTGCAATATATAGCGCCGTGTGTGAGCGATGCGATGCCGCGTCACGCATAGTGTGCTGTATCTGCGTTTGTCAAGCACTTGTTCGGCAGTGAATCCCGCTCGCCGCACAGGGTTGTGCGGTGTTGGTGTTACGGCTGGATGTTCTTAGAGGAGGTGCTAGCGCAACGAACTGGACAAGGTCCTCCCCAAGGCTAAGGCAGACAGATTCCTCAACCTGTGTGAAAGGACCAACATCACCCATGCGTACGGAAAAACAATCCCGGCTGCGCAGCCTAGCGCTCCCGCTGCTGTTCGCACTTGTGGTGCCGATCCTGGCGGCCTGTGGTGGTGGCACCCCGGCCGCAGCGCCCACCACCGCGCCCGCAGCTGAAGCCACCGAGGCACCTGCAGCTGCGGAGCCCACCGCAGCCCCCGCCGCAACGGAGGCGCCGGCAGCGGGGGAGGCCACCGAGGCGCCTGCTCCGACCACTGCCCCGGCCGCTGAGGAGCCCGCCCCGGCCCAGCGCGGCGGCAAGCTGAATATCCTCTACTGGCAGGCCGTCACCATCCTTAACCCGCACCTCGCCTCCGGCACCAAGGACTTCGAGGCGGCGAGCGTCATCCTCGAGCCCCTGGCGACCTACAACCAGAACGACGAGCTCGTCCCCTACCTGGCCGCTGAGATCCCGACCCTCGAGAACGGCGGCGTCGCTCCGGATGGCATGAGCGTCACCTGGAAGCTGAAGGAGGGCGTCCTCTGGTCGGACGGCACGCCGTTCACCGCCGACGACGTGGTCTTCACCTGGCAGTACTGCGCCGATGAGGCCACCGCGTGCACCTCGTTCTCGTTCTTCGACCTGGTCGCGAACGTCGAGGCCCTCAGCCCGACCGAGGTGAAGGTCACCTGGAAGGAGCCCAACCCCAACCCCTACAGCACCTTCGTCGGCGACTACGGCATGATCCTGCAGAAGGCGCAGTTCCAGAACTGCATCGGCGCGGCGTCGATCACCGACGCGGCCTGCCAGGCGGCGAACCTGGCGCCGATCGGCACCAACGCCTATAAGCTGCAGGAGCTGCGGCCGGGCGACACGGTGCTGTACGTCAAGAACGAGAACTACCGCAACGCCGACCAGACCTTCTTCGACGAGATCGAGATCAAGGGTGGCGGCGACGCGATCTCGGCGGCCCGCGCGGTCTGCGAGACCGGTGAGGTGGACTACGCGTGGAACCTGCAGGCGCCCGCCGCGGTGCTGGACCCGATCCTGCAGGCCGGCAAGTGTGACCCTGTCGCCGGCGGCTCCTTCGGCGTCGAGCGCGTGGTCGTCAACTTCGCGAACCCTGACCCGGCGCTTGGCGATCAGCGCTCCGAGCCGGATCAGCCGCACCCGATCCTGAGCGACCTGCGCGTGCGCCAGGCGATCAGCAAGGCGATCGACCGCCAGGCTATCGCGACCCAGCTCTACGGCGCCAGCGGCGCGCCGACCTGCAACGTGCTGGTCGTGCCGGAGGCGCTGAACTCGCCCAACACCAGCTGTGAGCGCGACGTCGAGGGCGCGCGGGCCCTGCTGCAGGAGGCCGGCTGGACCGACACCAACGGCGACGGCAACGTCGACAAGGACGGCCGCGAGCTGGTGCTCTCCTTCCAGACCTCGATCAACCAGCTGCGCCAGGGCGAGCAGGCGATCATCCAGGCCAACCTGGCTGAGATCGGCATCACTGTTCAGCTCAAGGCGATCGACGCCGGCGTCTTCTTCAGCGGTGACCCGGGCAACCCCGACACGCTGAACAAGTTCTACGCCGACCTCCAGATGTACACCACTGGCCCGAGCGATATCGACCCGCAGAGCCACTTCGAGGGCTACACCTGCGCTTTCCGCAACTCGGCGGCCAACCAGTGGAACGCGGGCGGCGACGGCCGCTACTGCAGCGAGGAGTTCGACGCGCTCTTCAACCAGTACAAGGAGACGCTGGATCCGGAGCAGCGCGCCGCGATGGCCATCCAGCTGAACGACATCCTGATCAACGACGTGGCGATCATCCCGCTGATCAACCGCTTCACGCCGAACGGCAAGGCCAAGACGCTGGTGGGGCCGACGCACAACACCTTCGCGTCGGACCTGTGGAACATCCACGAGTGGCGCCGGACGTCGTAGTCCGCCCGCTCAGCCGCAGGGGCGTCGCTGCCCGACGCCCCTGCTTTTGTGTATTGCACCGCTCGGCATCGAACAAAGTCGTTCATCTGTGATATTCTTCTCTCCGTTGACTCGCTGAGTACTATCCGGGGACGCTTGGAGCGCAGCGCGCTCCGAACAGCCCACCGCACCGCCCGAACAAGGAGCTGGCAGATGTCACAGTACATCCTGCGCCGCGTGCTGATCTCGGTCCCGACACTGCTGGTCATCAGCTTCGTGATCTTCGCCATCCTCGCGCTCGCCCCCGGCGACCCGCTGGCCCAGTTCGCGACGAACCCCGCCATCCCGGAGTCGACCCGTGAGCGCATCCGCATCTCGCTCGGGCTGGACCAGCCCTGGCCGGTGCGCTACGTGAAGTGGCTCGCCTCGGTCGCCCAAGGCGACTGGGGGATCTCGTTCAACACCAAGGCGCCGGTGGTCGACCTGATCTGGCAACGGCTGCCGCAGACACTCCAGGTGGTCGGCATCGCCTACCTGATCGCGGTGGTGCTCGCCATCCCGATCGGTATCATCTCGGCGGTGAAGCAGTACTCGGTCTTCGACCAGATCGCCACCTTCTTCGCCTTCGTCGGCTTCTCGGTCCCCTCGTTCTTCACCGGCCTGCTTCTGATGCTGATCTTCGCCATCAACCTCGGCTGGTTCCCGATCGTCTACCAGGGCAGCCTGCGGGTGACCGACTGGGAGAGCTTCACGCAGCAGGTGCGCCAGATGGTCCTGCCGATCGCGGTGCTTGTGGTGCAGCAGACGGGGGCGCTCACGCGCTTCATGCGCTCGTCGATGCTCGACAACCTCTCGCTGGACTACGTGCGCACGGCGCGGGCCAAGGGCCTCTCTGACCGCATGGTGATCGTGCGGCACGTGCTCGCCAACAGCCTCATCCCGGTGGTCACGCTGATCGCCCTCGGCATCCCGACGATCTTCGCCGGCGCGATCATCACCGAGAACCTGTTCCGCGTCAACGGCCTCGGCCAGCTGCTGATCACCTCCATCAATAGCTCGGATACGCCGGTGGTCATGGCGCTGACCTTCATCTTCGCCACGCTCACCGTCATCTTCAACCTGATCGCCGATATCCTCTACGGTGTGCTCGACCCACGGGTCCGGTACGGCTAGCGCGTAAGCGAGGAATCTATGGCCGAAGCGAATCAGACGATCGATACCCGGGTGGCGCCTACGTCGGCCACCCTGGAGCAGCTCAGCACTGGGCTCTCGCGCCAGCCGCGCACGCTGTGGGGCGACGCCTGGCGCCGCTTCCGCAGGCATAAGCTGGCGATGATCGGGGTCGCGATCCTGACCTTCTTCGCCCTCACGGTCACCGTCGGCGCGCCGCTGTACGTCCAGTACCGCGTGTCCCAGGCCGAGGCCACCGGCATCCCCATCCTCCCGCGCGACCGGACGCTGCCGAAGGTGATGAACGCGCTCGACTTCATGGCGATCAACTCGCCGCCCAGCGCGGCCCACCCCTTCGGCACCGATGAGCTCGGGCGCGACCTGCTGGCGCGCGCGATCTACGGCGGGCGGATCTCGCTCGCGGTCGGCTTCGTCGCTATGCTGATCGCCGTCAGCCTCGGCGCGATCATCGGCTCGGTCTCCGGCTTCTTCGGCGGCACGATCGACCAGCTGCTGATGCGCCTCACGGACCTGTTTCTCTCGCTGCCCGGCATCCCGCTGATCCTGCTCACCGTCTACCTGTTCCGCGAGCCGGTCACCCGGGCGCTCGGGCCCGAGACGGGCATCTTCGTGATCGTGGTGACGGTGATCGGCGGCCTGGCCTGGATGTCCACCGCCCGCATCGTGCGCGCCACCTTCCTCTCCCTCAAGCAGAAGGAGTTCGTCGAGGCGGCGACCGCGCTCGGCATCAGCCGCTGGGCGATCATGTTCAAGCACATCCTGCCCAACGCCTTCAGCCCGATCATCGTCGCCGCGACGCTCGAGGTCGGCTCGGCGATCATCACCGAGTCGACCCTCTCGTTCCTCGGCGTCGGCTTCCCGCCCGATACCCCTACCTGGGGCCGGCTGGTCACCGATGGCAGCCAGTTCCTCCAGGTCGCCCCCTGGCTGGCGCTGTTCCCCGGCGCGCTGATCTTCCTGACCGTGCTGAGCATCAACTTCCTCGGCGACGGCCTGCGCGACGCGCTCGACCCGCGCTCGCGGCTCTAGGGCGTAAGGGGCACAGAGAACATCGAGAAGGGGCGCAGCACGCTGCGCCCCTTCTCGATGCCTTCTGCGTCTCTTGTCGGCTGGCTCCCTAGATGTACTCCAGCTGGCTCACCCGCCGCCGCCACTCGGTCTTGATCTCCACCTGCGTCCCCGCGCTCGCCTGGTAGTCCATCAGCAGGCGGTTGAAGACGTTCGGCTGGTCGAGGAACGGGAAGTGGTTCGACTTCGGCAGCCGGATGACCTGCTGCAGGTGGCTGTGCTCCTCCTGCAGATAGCGTGTCTGCTCCAGGCTGACGATCGAGTCCTTCTCGCCGAACACCGCCAGCAGCGGCACCTCCAGCTGCGCCAGATCGGCCCGCAGGTCGGCCTCCAGCACCACGCCGAGCACCTGCTGCACCACGTTCTCCGAGAGGCTCTCGGTGTCCTCGATGATCTCGTTCAGGATCTGCGGGTAGTCGACGTTCAGCTGGCGCACCAGGCGCGACCAGATGTTGCTCGGGCTCGTGCGGCCGAAGATCCGCGAGAACGTCCCCGGCTTGACGACGTTCTGCAGCTGCGAGCCCAGGAACGGCGTGGACACCGTCATGATCTTGGTGAAGCGATCCGGGTGCGCCACGGCCGCCTTCACCGCGACCATGCCCCCCAGCCCGTGCCCCACCAGCGTCACCTTCTGCAGCCCGAGGTTGTCCATGAAGCCCAGCAGCAGCTGGACGTACTCCGCGAGCGAGAAGACGCTCTCCCGCCGGTCCGACTCGCCGAAGCCCCAGAAGTCGAGCGCGTACGCCCGGTAGCGCTCCGAGATATGGTCCATCGTCGGGAGCCAGTAGCGCCACGAGCCGAGCCAGCTGTGCAGAAATAGCGTCGGAGGGCCGCGCCGCCCGATCAGCTCGTAGTGGACTAGCCGGTTGTCGAGATAGATTGCGCTCACGACGTTATTCCGTATCGCCGGCGGTGTCCTCGTCCCGCTCCTGCTCCGGCTGCACCACCGGTACGATGAAGCTGAAGGTGCTGCCCTTGCCGGTCTCGCTCTCGACCCACATCTCGCCGCCGTGCAGCTCCACCAGCGACTTGGCGATCGAGAGGCCCAGGCCCGTGCCCCCGGCCTCGTCGCGCAGCGGGTTGTCCGCGCGGTAGAAGCGCCGGAACAGGTGCTGCTGCTGCTCGGGCGAGATGCCCACGCCGTTGTCCTCGACGTCGACCTGCACCAGGCCGGCCGGGTTCATCGACGCGCGCAGCCCGATCCGCCCGCCCGGGTAGGTGTACTTCACCGCGTTCGAGAGCAGGTTCAGCACCACCTGCGTCAGCCGCCGCGGGTCGGCGGTGATCGGCGGCACGTCGTCCGCGACCGACGTCGTCACCGCCAGCTGCTTGCGGTCGATCTCGGCCTGCAGCGTCTGCAGCACATCCTGGAAGATATGCTCGATGTGGACCTGCTCGAAGGCGAGCTGGATCTTGTTCGCGTCGATCCGCCCGATCTCCAGGATGTCGTTGATCAGGTCCATCAGCCGGTTGGCGTTGTTCTTCACCACGCTCAGGAACGAGAGCTGGCCCTCGCTGAGCTGGCCGGCCGCGCCCAGCAGCAGCAGGTCCACGTAGCCCTTGATCGAGGTCAGCGGCGTGCGCAGCTCGTGCGAGACGCTCGAGATGAAGTCGCGCTTGGCCCGGTCGGCCTCGATCTCGCGCGTGATGTCGCGCAGCACCACCACGCTGCCGTACAGGTTCCCGCGGTGGTCGACCCACGGCGCGAAGTTCAGCGCGATCGTCTGGTCCGGCGACGGCAGCTCCATCAGCCGGTTGTGGTTGCGCGCCTGCTCCTTCAGCGCCTCCAGCCCCTGCCGCAGCCCCTCGAACATCACCTCGGCCCGCTGCGACGAGGTGTCCGAGCCGCTGTGCTTGAGCAGCTGCGTCAGCGGCTGCCCGACCAGCGAGTCGGCGGGGATGGCGAGTATCTGCTCGGCGGCGGCGTTGTACAGCACCACCCGCTGCCTCTCGTCCAGCACCATCACGCCTTCGCCGAGGCTCTGCAGGATCGCCTGGTTCTTGCTGTTCTCCTCGCGCTGCTGCGCCCACAGCTCGCCGCGCTCCATGGCGATCTCGTTGATCACCGTGTACAGCGTCGCGTTGTGGATCACGATCGCCACCTCGTTGGCGATCGTCGCCAGCAGCTGGACCTGCTCCTGGCTGAAGGAGTTGACCTTCGGGCTCGAGAGCATCAGCACGCCCGACGGCCCGTCCTGGGTCATCAGCGGCGCCGCGATCACCGAGCGCACCTCGTCGGCCCGCCCCTCCTCGTGCAGCCAGCGCTCGTCGGCGTGCACGTCTGCGATGCAGACCGGCTGCTGCTCCCTCATCACCCAGCCCGAGAGCCCCTCGCCGTGGGCGAAGCTGATCGGGATGTTGGTGGCCTGGACGGTGCCGTCGCTCGCCAGCACCGCCCGGCAGGTCAGCACGCCGCTCTGCGGGTCGCGCAGCATGATCGACCCGCGCCGCGCCCCGACGGCGTTGGCCGCCAGCCCGAGCGCCTTGTTCAGCGTCTTCTCCAGCTCCAGGCTGGCGGTCAGCTCCAGCGTGATAGCGTGAACCGCCTGCAGCCGGTCGCGCTCCGCAGACAGCTGCTCGTTGGCCTCGGCCAGCGCCGCCGTGCGCTCGGCCACCATCTGCTCGAGCTCGGCCGTGAAGCGCCGCACCTCGGTGAACAGCCGCGCGTTGCGGATCGCCTGCGCCGCCTGGCTGGCCAGCGCGAACGCCAGCTGCCCGTCCTCCTCGTCGTACGCGCCCGGGGTGCGGTTGTCCACGTTCAGGACGCCGATCACCTCGTCGTCCAGCAGCAGCGGTGCGCCGATGTAGCCGCGGATGTGCTCGGTGCCGTCGTCGGGGGCGTCCGATGGCAGGTTCTCGGCCCGCACGTCGGCCACCACGACCGGCCGCTTCGAGCGCACCACCCGCCGCAGGTACGGGTCGTCGTCCACGCCGAAGCGCATCGTGTCCACCCGCTCCCGCACCTCTTCATCGAAGCCGCGCGACGCCGCCATATACAGCTCGTCGCCCTCGCGCAGCATCAGCGAGGCGGTGTCGTAGGGGATGACGCGCGCCAGCTGGTCGAGGATGAGCGACATGATCTCGTCCAGCTGCAGCACGCCGGTGAGGGTGAGCGCCACCTCGCGCAGCGTGTCGGCGACGCGGCGGCGAGCCTGCTCGCTCTGGAACAGCCGCACGTTGTTGAGGGCGATCGCCGCCTGGTTCGCCACCGTCGTCAGGAAGCGCAGCGCGTCCTCGTCGAACATGTTCGGCTCGTAGCCCTGCACGTTGAGGACGCCGAAGACCTCGTCGCCCTGGATGATCGGCACGCCGAGCCAGGAGCAGATCGGCCGCTCGCCCACCGGCGTCGGGATCGGCGAGATCGCCTCCACCTCCTGCTGAGTGCGCGCCAGCAGCGGCCGCTTCTCGTAGACCACCGTGTCGGTCAGGCCGTTGCTGTCCTCGACGATGTACCAGCTCTGCTCGCCCTCCGGCCAGCGCACGCCGCCGTCGTAGATCAGCGGGAAGGTGAGGCGGCGCGTCTTCGAGTCGTACAGCGCGATGAACGAGTGCGAGGTGTCGAGCACCTCGCTGATGCCGTTGTGCAGCGCGACGAGCAGCTCGTCCAGGTTCAGCGTGGCGTTGATCGCCTGGCTGATGCGGTTGATCGTCATGAGCTCGCCGATGCGCTGCTCGCGCTCGCTGAACAGGCGCGCGTTCTCCAGCGCGATCGCCGCCTGGTCGGCCAGGCCGGCCAGCAGCTGCACGTCGTCCGGCGTGAACTGCCGCCGCTGCACAGTCATGACGCTCAGCACGCCGATCGTCTGCCCCTGGTAGACCACCGGCACGCCCATGAACGAGGTGTACTGGTTGGCGCGGTTGAACTCCGGGTAGAGCGAGCTGCCCTCCGCCTCGACGTCCTCCACCACCAGCGGCTTGCTGGTCGCCGCCACGCGCCCGGTGAGCCCCTGCCCGACCGGCACCTGGAGCTGCGACGCCACCTCGGGCGCGATGCCGGCCATCGCCGCCGGCGTCAGCTTCTCGTCGTCGATCTTCCACAGGGCGACGGTGTTGACCATCAGCTGCCGGCCGACCACCTCCATCAGCCGGTCGAGCACCTCGCTCGGCTTGAGCGATGAGCTGAGCACCTGCGCGGCCTGCAGCAGCGTCGAGAGCTCGCCGACCTTCGCCTCCAGCGCCAGCGCGCTGCCCTGCGCGGCGGCGAACAGGCGCGTGTTCTGGATGCCGAGCGACAGCTGCGCGCCGACGCTGATCAGGAAGTTCTCGTCCCGGACGCCGAACGCCGACGGGCGCAGGCTCGCCACGCCGAGCGCGCCGATCGGCGTGCCGTCGTAGGCCAGGAGTGGGATGCCGAGGTACGAGCGCGCGGCCCGCCTGCCGCCGAAGAGCAGCGGCGTATCGGCGAAGGGCGGCGTCACCTCAGCCAGGTCGCCGATCCGCAGCGGCCGGCCGTGGCGCACGATCCAGCCGGCCAGCGTCTCGTCGCGCTGGTCGAATATCGGCTCGTGCTCGGTGTCCGTGATCACCTGGTCCTGATCGATCACCACCAGCCGCTCCAGGCTGCGGTCGCGGTTGAAGATCGTCAGGCTCATGCTGTCGACGTCCAGCGCCTCGCGCAGCACCCGGTTCAGCCCCTCGACCATCGGGCGCAGCTCGAGCGTCGAGCTCGTCACGCGCCCGATGCGCCCCAGGGCGTCCAGCTCGACGATCTGGCGCTCGCGCTCCTCGAACAGCCGCGCGTTCTGCACGCCCAGCGCCACCTGGCTCGCCACCGTCGAGAGGAACGACAGGTCGCGCTCGCCGTACAGGTCCGGCGTGTAGCTCTGCACCGAGAGGATGCCGACGACCTCGCCCTCGCCCACCAGGAGCGGCACCCCGAGCCAGGAGGCCGACCGGCGCTCCTGGTTGCCGAAGGGCACCGGCTTCAGCCCGTACGCCTCGACCTCGCGGTGCAGGTCGCCGAACAGCAGCGGCTGGCGGTTGGCGATGATCCACTGCGTGAGGCTGCCCTCCTGCGGCGGCTCGTTGTGGTGGAGGAAGGTGCGCTTCCCCTCGTCCACCCGCAGCGCCATGGTCACTTCGTTCCGGCTGCTGTGGTACACCGCGCCGATGAACGAGTCCAGGCTCAGGAAGTCCTTCAGGCACTCGTACACCTGGGCGAACATCTCTTCGATGTTCAGCGTCGAGCTGGTCACGTGGCCGATGCGGTTGATCACGTCCAGCTCATCGATGCGCCGCTCGCGCTCGCTGAACAGGCGCGCGTTCTCCAGCGCCACCGCCAGCTGGTTGGTCAGCGTCGTCAGGAACTGCTCGTCCCGCTCGCTGAAGGCGTTCGGCTCGAAGCTCTGGACCGAGAGGACGCCGATCACGTGGTTCTGGCTGCGCAGCGGGATGCCGATCCAGGAGCGGATCTCCTCGCCCAGCAGCACCATCGGCACCGGCAGGCGGTCGCGCTCCAGCTCGTAGTCGCGGATGTGGAACGGCTCGCCGTGGTCGATGATCCAGCCGGTGAGCCCGGACTTGGGGCGGGTGGACTTGTGGTGGGGCGCCAGGTTCTTGCCCTCGCGCTTGAACAGCTCGAAGCGCATCGTGTCGCGCTGCGGGTCGTAGGTGGCGATGTACAGGAACGTCGGCGTCCCCATGTAGGCGACGATCTCGTCGTAGGTGCGCTCGAGCAGCTCGTCCACGTCGAGCGACGAGACCGTCGCGGTGCTGACGCGGAACAGGGCGGTCATCTGCTCGGCCTGGCTGCGCGCCTCGCGCAGCAGGCTGGCGTTCTCGATCGCGATCGCGGCCTGGTCGGCGAAGATCTCCAGCGGCTCGACGGAGCGGCGGTTCGGCTGCTGGCGGTCGTAGGGCTCGTCGGCCACCATCATGCCGATCAGCCGGCCGCGCGTGCTCTGCAGCGGCATCACGACGAGGTCGCCGGGCTGCCACTCGTGCTCGGGGCGCACTTCGAGCTCGGCGCCGGCCGTGGTCAGGTTGAGCGGGACGCCGCAGGCGCGCACGCTCGCGGCGGGCACGAAGAAGCAGCGCCCGAGGCGGAAGCGCTCGTCGAACAGCCGCTCGACGTCGGCGGTGGGCAGCGGGCGCTGCCGCAGCCGCTCGAGGTCGGCCAGGGGCAGGCCGGCGCCGGCGATCATGCGCATCTGCGCCGGGTCCTCGGCGGCCGTGAGGTAGAACACCACCGTCCGGAAGCGGGCGGTCTCGGCGACGCTGAAGGCGATCTGCTCGAGCACATCGTCGAGCGAGCGGTCGGCGCGCAGCTCCTGGCCGATGCGCAGCACCTCGTTGAGGGTGCTGGCGCGCTGCGCCAGCAGGTCGCGCTGGCGGCGCTGCTCGTAGTAGCGCTCCTCGTTGCCAATCGCCAGGGCGATCTGGTCGGCGACCGCGCGCGCGAACTCCAGCGCGTCGCGGTTGAACAGGTGCGGCTGGATGCTGTGGAGGTTCACCACGCCGATCACCTGCGCCTCGTAGTAGATCGGGACGGCCAGCGCGGAGGCCACCTTAGGCCCCACGCCGCGCGGCCGGTCGTCGTACTCGAGATCGTCCTTCGTCAGCGGCTCGCCGGTGGACAGCACCTGCTCCGCCACGGTGGTGCCGTTGGCCACCTCCTGGTTGAGCAGCAGCGCCTCCTCGTCCTCATCGTAGCCGGCGGCGGCGATCACGCGGAAGGGGCCGCCCTCCTCCACGGCGCGTACCGCGATGTACACCTGCGGCGAGGGCGTGACGCCGAGCACCTCGTCCTGGTCCAGGTCGAACACCTCGCGCTGGGCGACGTAGCCGCGCAGCGCGATGTAGCCGTGCGACGCCTGCGTGGCGCGCAGCGACTCCTTGAGGGCGAAGCCGAGGATATTGTGGAGGTAGACGGTGGCCGTGAGCTCGCGGCTGATGCGCTGCAGCGCCTTGAGCTGCTGCAGCCGGTTCTGCTGGCGGTGATCCTCGTCGCGCCGCTGGAGCGTGATCAGCAGCTCCAGCTGGTTGCGGAGCGCCGCCAGAAACTCGTTGGACTGCAGCGTGGCGGACTCGGCGCCGCCGAGGTACAGCACGCCGACCGGCTGCTCGTCGGCGTGCAGCGGGATCTCGACCGTGTTCTTAGGGAGGGGCTGGCCGTTGCGCTCGGCCAGCAGCTGCTTCTGCTCGTCATCGAGCCCCCAGCTGGCGCTGACGTGCTCGTTGGCGATCGTCTGGAGCTGGATCAGGCCCCACGGACACCGCAGGTGCTCCTGCGCGAGCGCGGCGATCCGCTGCGCGAGCGCGTGAGCGTTCCCATCAGGCTGTCGGCAGGCGGCGAGCGCGCCGAGGAGCTCCCAGGCCCGCGCGGCCGGTGCCGCAACTATCGTCGTGTCCATAGAACCTTCGGCAGCGCGCCGCGGCGTCGAGATGACGTTGGGCGGTGCCTCCTCCGCTCTGCTTGCACGGGGTCGTGATACATGTGCTGAACTGAATCACGGAGCTGGGACGCGAACAGGAACGCGTGCAGCGAGGGCGGCGTGACGCCTCAGCTACAGGCGGCCGAGGGTCACGTGGCTCTTCTTGCCGAGCTCGCGGGCCTCGGTAAGCGCCCGCTGGCGGACCTCCTCGGCTGTCTCGCTCAGCTCGCGGATATCGTAGAACGGGCCGTCGTTGTCGGTCAGCACGCCGATCGAGAGCGACATCAGCGGCACCTGGCGGGTGCTGCCCTGGTCATCGGTGATCGTGATCGAGCCGTTGCGCCGGTCGCGGTAGTTGTAGTGCAGCCCGATCTCGGCGTCGAACCGCTCGCACAGCCGGGCGGTGATCGCCGGCATCAGATCGGGCGTCGAGGTGAGCACGAACGCCGGCCCGACCACCATCTGGCCGATGAAGTCCTCCGGGCGGCCGAGCTCGTTGACCACCTCGCTCAGCAGCAGCGCCGTGAACTTCAGCACATCCTCGCCCACCACCGCGCCGTACGCGTGGGTGAAGCTGTCGAAGCCGTTGATGTGGATCAGCGCCAGGGCCCAGCCGCTGCTGGAGAGCAGCGCCCGGTACTGCTCGTTGATCAGCTCGGCGGTCGGCAGATTCGTGACCGGGTGGGTCAGGTTCTTCTGGCGCGTGCGCTCGAGCGCGGCCTTGACGATCGTGTGGACCTCTTCGATGTCGAAGGGCTTGACCAGATAGTACTCGGCCTGCACCTCGCCGAGCCCCTTGAGGCGATCCTGCTTCTCGCCGCGCGCGGTGAGGAAGATGATCGGGATGTGGCGCGTGCGCGCGCTCTGGCGCAGCGCCTTGCCGATGTCGTAGCCCTCCATATCGGGCAGGTTGACATCGAGCAGCGCCAGGTTCGGCGGCGTCTTGCGGCAGATCTCAAGCGCCGCCGCGCCACGCAGGGCGGTCATCACCTCGTAGCCCTGGGAGGTGAAATAGATCTTCAGCAGGCTGGAGATATCCGGCGCGTCTTCGACGACGAGGATCTTTTCCTTGCTCACAGCGGGTGCCTCCTAGCGCCGCACCGAAACGGAAGACGGGAGCGACATCTGCAGCGGTTCTATCAGGTCGTGCGACTCGTTGCGCCGCGGGTGATCCTCGTCCGGCGCCGCTGGCTCGACGCGCCGCGGCCACTCGTAGACCGTGCGCTGCGGCTCGCCGTGCTCGTCTAGATCGGACTCGTCGTCGCCGGGGACGTGTACGACGTTGCGCGCCACGACGGTGTCCGGCGCGGTGTAGAGCAGCGTGGTGTTCGAGTGGATCATGCGCGCCGGGTAGAAGACGAAGCCGCTGCCGATCTTGACATTGTGCCCGACGGCCGACCCGAGCACCGGCAGGCCCACCTCCTCGAGCTCCGGCTTCGAGGCGCCTTTGCGCTGGTGGAAGGTGCGGATCGGCTGGCTGCGCAGGTGGAAGTCGGTGAAGATATTGCCGGCCCCGATGAAGGTGTTGCGCCCGACGACGCACAGCTGCAGGCAGCTGAGCTGCGCGACCATCGAGTTCTCCATCAGGGCGGTCATGAACAGCCCGGTGTTGAACGGCAGGTAGCAGCGGTCGCTCACGACGCTGAGCATCACCTGCGAGCCCTGCATGATCGTCACGTTGTCGCCGATCAGGCTGTTGGTGATCGTCACGCCGGCGCCGATGTTCACGTTGTTGCCGATGATCGTCGGCCCGTGGATCGTGGCCGTCGGGTCGATCGAGCAGTTCTTGCCGATCTTCACCAGGCGCGAGCAGGCGAGGAAGTGGTTGCGCCAGCGCGGCCCGAGCGGGTTGAGCTTGTCGGCGAGCGTGGTGAGCGAGACGAGGATCTTCTCCTTCCAGCTCTCCTCGACGAGCTGCTCGTGGGCGCGCCCCCACTGGAACACGCCGAACGGCGAGCTGGCGAGGAAGACGTGGACCCAGTTCTCGATCGAGAGGAAGGCGCGCAGGGGCACCTGGAACACCAGGTCGCCGTGGCGCGCCATATAGCTCGGGATATGGTAGTATCCCATCTCGCGCGGCAGCGTGTCGATCACCAGCGGCTGCGGCTCCTCGCCGACGCCGTTCGGGTAGTAGTACAGGTCGGCGACGTAGACGTCGTGCTCCGGGTCGAGCCGGATGCCGTCCTGGAGCGGGAGCGCGTGGGTGGTGATCGCCTTATCGTCGCGCGAGAACGCGATGCGGCAGGCGCGGCCGCTGGCCTTCGCCTGCGAAAGAAAGGCGCTGATCAGCGCCTCGTTGAAGAAGAGGTTGTCCCGATATACGAGCAGCTCTTCGCGGTCACGGGGGATCTCGTCCAGGGAGTCCACTTCCAGCGCGCCCCGGCAGTAGGGGGAGAGGATGTCGCGCTGGAGCAGCCAGAGCGGCTTGTTCAGTATCCGCAGATCGCGCGCCGGCTCGCCGAAGGGGGGGATGAGCGTTCGTTCGCGAAGGACAATCCGTTTCATAGATCGCTAGCTCCCCGTTGTTCCGGCCGGAGGCGAATGAGACGAGTGGACCTCCTCCGGGGCCTGCGCCCCTGTACTATACAGAATAGCGTTCGGCGCTCTCAAGTCATGCAGATTACAGTCGCATTACGCGCATTTCACCGGCTGGAGCAGCGGTGGCTGCGACCCTGGACGTATTTCCTCCGTGTGGGCTCGGCGTGTCAAGTAAAAAAGGGGACTGGCCTGCCCGCTGATGGCTGACTACGGTGCCTGTTTTGCCGCTGTGGACCCGCCTAGTCGATCGGGTCCTTATCGATCGCGAAGGTGCAGGTCTCGCCGCCGGTGCCGCGGCACTCGACCTCCTCGATGCGGAAGGTATGCCCGCCGGTGACCCAGGTGAGGGCCTCCTCGAGGATGCCCTGCGCAAGGTGGCAGCAAGGCTTCTCGGACTTGCGGCCCCAGCAGACCGGGCACTTCTCGATCACGTACATGAACTGCCCCTTGCGCTCCTCGACGTGCGACGGCTGGTCGCTGAAGCGGTCGAAGGTCTGCGCGGTGGCGTTCAGGACGATCTTCATCTTCATGGTCATCGGCATGAGCTTGAGCGCTAGGTCAGCCATGCCGAGCAGCGGGCCGAACTCCTTGAGGCCGAGGTTGAAGGCGTAGCGGCCGGCGCGCAACTCCATGCCTCGGGCGCCACGCGGGCCATACATCGTCTCAGTAGCCTTGGATATCGCGGCGAGATCGGCGAACGGGAACTCGCGCTTGAGGTTGTTCGACGGGTAGTTGTTTACCAGATGACGTATGCCCGAGAGGTTCAACAGCGCGTTGACGCCGTTGCGCCCCATGACATCCTCGAGGCTGATGAGATAGAGACGACCGATAAGATTTGGGTAGAAACGGGGCTCCAGCTCGTTCGCGTTGCCACGCTCGTCAGGCATTGCCCGGCTCCTTAGAGGTGGAAGGCAGTCGGAATCACAGCCTACTAGGCTCGGTCCATTGTACACGATGGGTTAAGGGGCGTCAACATCGGCAGTAGGGACTTCAGGGGGGAGTGGTTCTAGTACCAATATTGCTCCGAGCAGTAGACCTGCACTGTGGCGGGGCGCGTGGGCGAGGCCAGCGCGCCAGCCCCGCCCGTGAGCGATAGGTGACATGGGCCGGCGGGTTCTGGCGCATAATGGAACCGGCAGATGCGTGGCGGATTGCAGCGACGGGAGAAGGATGCGTAGCCTGAAGATTGTGATGCTGGCGCCGTTCGGGATGCGCCCGAAGGGGACGCTTGCGGCGCGGATGCTGCCGCTGGCGCAGGCGCTGGTGCGCCGGGGCCACCAGGTGGCGATCTTCGCGCCGCCGGTGCTGAACCCGGAGGACGCGGGGCGGCGCGAGGTGCTCGGCGGGGTGCTGGTGGCGCACACGCCCTCGCCGCGGCTGGCGGGCCTCCTGGGCGCGCCGGAGCAGGCGGCGATGCTGCTGCGCGCCGCGCTGGCCGAGGGGCCGGATGTGCTGCACCTGTTCAAGCCCAAGGGGTACGGCGGGCTGGCGGCGCTCGCAGCGCGGGCGCTGCGGCCGGCGCTGCCGCTGGTGGTGGACAGCGACGACTGGGAGGGGTGGGGCGGGTGGAACGACCTGCTGCCCTACCCGCTGGCCGCCAAGCATCTGTTCGCGTGGCAGGAGCGCGACCTGCCGCGGCGGGCGGGCGCGGTGACGGTGGCGAGCCACACGCTCGCGCGGCAGGTGCTCGGCTTCGGGGTTCCCGCCGAGCGGGTGTTCTACCTGCCGAACGGGACCGATGACCGTTTTCTCCAAGCGGCGGCTCCCGGCCGCGTCCCGCCGTCCGGCCGGGGCGACGAGGCGTCCCAGCGGGGCGGTTTGACGGTGCTGCTCTACACGCGTTTCTGGGAGCTCGATGTGCGCGACGTCGTCGCGGCGCTGGCGGGGATCGTCGCGCGGGAGCCGGTGGCGCGGCTGGTGGTGGTTGGGCGCGGCGAGCGGGGCGAGGAGCGCGAGCTGCTTCGGCTGGCGCGCCGGGCCGGCCTGGAGCGCGCCGTCGACTACCGCGGCTGGCTGGCGCCGGAGGAGATCCCGGCGGTGATCGCGGCGGCCGACGTGGCGCTGGCGCCGCTGGACGACACGCTGATCAACCGGGCGCGCGGGCTGGCGAAGCTGCTGGAGCTGATGGCGGCGGGCGTGCCGATCGTCGCGAGCCGCGTCGGCCAGGCGGCTGAGTACATCGAGGACGGGCGCAGCGGCCTGCTGGTGGCGCCGGGCGACCCGGGCGCGCTGGCGCGCGCGGCGCTGACTCTGCTGGGCGACCCGGAGCTGCGGGCGCGGCTGAGCGCGGGGGCGCGCGCCAGGGCTGCGGTGTACCGCTGGGATGCGCTCGCGCTGACCGCGGAGCGGGCCTACGAGCGGGCGCTCGAGCGCTCCTAGCGCGGCCGCTGTAGCTCGCGGCCGGTGCGCGTGCCCGATCTGCGGGGCGCGCGGTAAGATTGCCACATCCCCACAACGTCTCCCAATCCGATCACGAATCGTTCATCACGCCGCCGCACCGGTACCGTACACTGGTGCGGTGACCGGGGCGATTTCGAGGACGCCATGGCGTCTGGACGGGCCTTGACAACTGCTGCGCTTGAGCGTGTGGCCGCCGCTTCGGCGTGGCGCAGCTGGCGCACCTGGCTGCTGTGCGCGCTTGCCGTGCAGTACGCCGCCTTCCAGCTGGCGACGGGCGTGCAGTACTGGGATGGGCCGCGCAACCTGCACTGGGGCCTGCTCGTGCTGGATGAGCCGCGCTTCCTGCTGGACGCGGAGGACCCGCTCAATCGCGTCAACGGCTTCCCGCCCGAAGACGCGCGGCTTGCCCCGCGGGGCCTGGCGAGCGACAGCAGCTCGCCGCTGCACCCCTGGTGGGGGCCGCTCTACCCGCTGATCTTCGGCGGCGTCTGGTGGCTCACCGGCTCGTACGCGCTGCTGCAGCTTGTGGTCCCGGCGGCCGCGTGCGCGACGGTGCTGCTCACCTACGCCTTCGGGGCGCGCTACCTCGGGCGCGACGCAGGGCTCCTCGGAGCGGCGCTGCTGGCGCTGTTCCCGGTGTTCCGGGAGCACGCCGTCCTCGCGTTCGGCGAGCCGATCTCGGCGCTGCTGCTGCTGGGAGCGCTGTTGGCGTTCGTCGCGCGGCGCACCTGGCCGGCCGCGCTGCTCGGCGCGCTGGCGATGTACGGGAAGATCGATCTGATCGCGCTCTACCTGGGCACGGCGGGGCTGACCTGGCTTCTGAGCCGGGGCGATGGCCGGCTGCCGGCCAGGCACGTGGCGATCAGCCTGGGGGTGCCGCTCATCAGCCTGCTGCCGTGGGTCGTGCTGGTCTACGGGGTGATCGGCAGGCCGACGACGGTGGGCGGCGGGCCGAGCTGGTCGATATTCGTCACGCTTGGGCCGCAGATGCTGGAGCAGCTGTTCATGCTGCCCTGGGCGCTGACGCTCGGCGTGCTGGCCGGGCTGGCGGCTGCGGTGGGAGCCGGCCTGCTGCAGCTGCGCCGGTCGCAGCCGGTCGTGTGCAGGCTGCTCGGGGTGTGGCTCGCGCTGGGCCTGGTGGTCGTGCTCACGTACGCGGCGATGCCGGGGGCGAGCAACAACCCGCGGGTGTTCATTCCGGCGCTCCCCGCATACTGTCTGCTGGCGGCCGCCGGGCTGATGCGCCTCGGGCGGCGGGCGCGGGTGTACGCGGCGGGGGCGCTGCTGGTGCTGTTCGTGCTGCTGAACGCGAGCGGGATGCTCTTCCAGGTGCTGCAGGCGCGACTGTACGCTGAGGCGGCCCCCGCCTGGGAGGTGCTGCGGCGCGAGCCGCGGGGCGTCGTGCTGACCGACATGTACTGGCACGCGGCGCTGTTCACGCGCCAGCCGGTCACATGGTTCGAGCACGACCCGGCGTTCGAGCGCGCGATCATGCACGACGCGGCGAACTTCCGGCGCTACCTGGCAGTGGCGCCGATCCGCTACGTGGTGCTGCCGCGCGACCCGCAGCTGCACGTGCGGCAGCTGGAGACGCCGCTGGCGCGGCTGTACCGCTCGCTGCCGATCGGGCGGGACCTGGGGTGGAGGACGGAGCCGCTGGCGGCGCCCGAGGTGCGGGCGTATCTGGAGGAGACCTTCCCGAGCCGCGAGGCCGGCGCGTACGTCATCTTCTACGTCGGGTGACCGGCGCCCGAAAGACAGGCGCTATGGGCTATGGACGCGCGCCTGCCCGGACCATACAATGGCCGCGATCAGGGGGTGGCAATGAGCGACATAGAGATTGAGCGCGATGTCGACCGGCGGCCCTTGGCGGCGCCCGCGCGGCGCTACGCGCCCCTGCCCGCCAGCGCCGACGTCCCGACCGACGACCCGGCGGCGGCGCTGCGGTTCTGCCGCCAGCTGGCGCGCCTGCTTCAGGACGCGGCGGTACGGCCGGCGGACGACGGCTTCGCCGTGGACGGCGCGCGCGAGCGCCAGCGCCCGACGATCTCGGTGGTCATCCCGGTCTACAACGAGCGCGAGAACCTGCCGGTGCTCTACTCGCGGCTCTCGGCGGTGCTGGAGGGCGAAGGGCTGAGCTACGAGATCGTCTTCGTGGACGACGGCAGCCGCGACGGGAGCCTTGAGCTGATGCGCGGGCTGGCGCGCGAGGACCGGCGCGTGGTGGTGGTGGAGCTGGCGCGTAACTTCGGCCACCAGGTGGCGATCAGCGCCGGGCTGGACCACGCGCGCGGCGACGGGGTGATCGTGATGGACGCCGACCTGCAGGACCCGCCGGAGGTGCTGCCGCGCTTCATCAGCGCCTGGCGAGACGGGCACGACGTGGTGTACGCCATCCGCGAGCAGCGCAAGGAGGGCTGGCTGCTGCGGCTGGCGTACGCGGCGTTCTACCGGCTGCTGCAGCGGGTGGCGCAGATCGAGATCCCGCTCGACGCCGGCGATTTCTGCCTGATGGACCGGCGGGTGGTGGACCTGCTGTGCGGCATGCCCGAGCGCAACCGCTTCGTGCGCGGCATCCGCAGCTGGGTGGGGCTGGACCAGATCGGGCTGCCCTACGAGCGCCAGGGGCGGCACGCCGGGCGGCCGAAGTACACCGTGACCCGGCTGATCTACCTGGCGCTGGACGGGCTGGTCTCGTTCAGCTACCTGCCGCTGCGGGTGATCACCCTGCTGGGGTTCGCCGTCTCGCTCGTGTCGATCATGCTCGCCATCTTCTACGCCGTCCAGAAGCTGACCGTCGGCCTCTCGCCGCCCGGCTTCGCGACGCTGACGGTGGCGATCTTCTTCCTCACGGGCATCCAGCTGACGACGATCGGCGTGATCGGCGAGTACGTCGGGCGGATCTTCGAGGAGGTCAAGCAGCGGCCGCTGTACGTGGTGCGGCGGGTGGTTGGGGGAAGTGCTGAGGGCTGAGCGCGGCGCCCGCGGTGAATCTATGCGCATCCTGATGCTCAACAACGAGTTCCCGCCGCTGGGCGGGGGCACCGGCACGGTGAACCGGGCGCTGCTGCAGCGCTTCGCGCTGGTGGACGGGCTCGAGATCGACCTGGTGACCTCGGCGCTGGGGCGGCGGGCGGAGCACGAGCAGTTCGCCGAGCGGGTGAGGATCTTCAAGGTGCCGGTGAACAACCGCAACATCCACCACTCATCGAACCGCGAGCTGGCGACCTACGCCGCCCGCGCGACGGCGCTGGGCCTGCGGCTGCAGCGCGAGCGGCGGTACGACCTCTGCCTGGCCTGGAGCGCGGTCCCCGCCGGCGCGGTGGCGCTCGCGCTGAGGCAGCTCGGCGGGCTGCCGTACATCGTGCGCGTGTGCGGCCCGGACATCCCCGGGTTCGAGCGGCGCTACGGGGCGCTGTACCCGCTGCTCACCCCGCTGATCCGCTGGGTGTGGCGCGGCGCGGCGGCGGTGGTGGCGAAGTGCGCCGGCGAGGCGGACATGATCCGCGCGGTGGACCCGCGGGTGGATGTGACGCTGGTGGCGAACGGAGTCGACCTGGGCGCGTTCCGGCCGGCGGAGATCGCGCGGGGCGGGCCGCTGCGGGTGCTGTGCGTGGCGCGCCTGATCGAGCGCAAGGGGCAGCACCACCTGATCGAGGCGGTGCGGCTGCTGGCCGACGCCGGCGTGGAGGTGATAGTCGAGCTGGTTGGCACCGGGGACGCCGAGGCGGACCTGCGGGCGCTGGCGGCCGAGCGCGGCGTCGCGGAGCGGGTGCGGTTTGCCGGGTACGTGCCGCGCGAGGAGATCGCGGAGCGCTACGCGGCGGCGGATGTCTTCGTGCTGCCCTCGTACAACGAGGGGATGAGCGTGGCGACGCTGGAGGCGATGGCGGCCGGCCTGCCGGTGGTGGTGACGCGCACCGGCGGCGCGGCGGAGCTGGTGGCCGAGGGCGAGACCGGGCTGACCTTCGACTGGGCGGACGTTGCTGCGCTGGGGGGGCACCTGCGCCGGCTGGCGGAGGACCGCGAGCTGGCGCAGCGGATGGGCGCGGCGGGGCGCCGCCGGGCGAGCCGCTTCTCGTGGGATGCGGCGGCGGCGCGCTACCTCGAACTCTTCGAGCAGCTGTATGTGCGGAATCTGCGGCTACCTGCGGCGCGATGACGCGCACCCGTCCGACCGGGCGCTGCTGGAGCAGATGAACGGGCGCATCCGCCACCGCGGCCCGGACAGCGACGGCTTCTTCGCCGACGGGCGGGTGGGGCTGGCGATGCGCCGGCTGGCGATCATCGACGTAGCGGGCGGCGACCAGCCGATCGCCAGCGAGGACGGCCAGGTGCTGGTCGTGTTCAACGGCGAGATCTTCAACTTCCGCGCCCTGCGCGCCGAGCTGGCCGGCTACGGGCACCGCTTCGCCACCGAGAGCGACACCGAGGTGATCGTCCACGCCTACGAGCAGTGGGGCGACGACGCGCTGCTGCGGCTGCACGGCATGTTCGCCTTCGCGCTGTGGGACCGGCGGCGGGAGCGGCTGCTGCTGGCGCGCGACCGGCTGGGGAAGAAGCCGCTCTACTGGCACCACGGGGCGCACGGGCTGCTGTGGGGCTCGGAGCTGAAGTGCATCCTGGCGGCGCCGTGGGTCGAGCGCCGCGTGGACCTGACCGCGCTGCACCACTACCTGACGCTGCAGTACACGCCCGACCCGCTGACCATGTTCGCGGGCATCCAGCAGCTGCCGGCGGCGCACAAGCTCACGGTGGAGGGGCGCGGGGCGCCGCGGGTGGAGCGCTGGTGGCAGCTCGACTTCGAGCCGAAGCTGGCCATCTCCGACGCGGAGGCCGTGGAGCAGGCGCGGGCGCTGCTCGGCGAGGCCGTCGAGCGCCGGCTGGTCAGCGAGGTGCCGCTGGGCGCCTTCCTCAGCGGCGGGATCGACTCCTCGGTGATCGTGGCGCTGATGGCGGAGCGCATGGCTGAGCCGGTCAAGACCTTCTCGATCGGCTTCGAGGAGGCGCGCTTCTCCGAGACGCGCTACGCGCGCGCCGTGGCCGAGCGCTACGCGACCGACCACCACGAGTTCACCTTCCGGCCGGCGGACCTCGTGGCGACGGTCGAGGCGGTGGTGGAGGCCTGCGACGAGCCGCTGGCCGACCCGGCCTGTCTGCCGCTGTACGAGCTGGCGCGGCAGACGCGCCGGCACGTGACGGTGGCGCTGTGCGGCGACGGCGGGGACGAGACGCTGGCCGGCTACCGGCGCTACGCGCTCGACCGGCTGCTGCGGCCCTACGGCGCGCTGCCGGAGTGGGTGACGCAGCGCTTCGTGCCGGCCGCGGCCGCGCTGCTGCCGGACCCGGCCTGGCTGCCGGAGGACCGCAGCCCGATCGCCGGCGTGAAGCGGCTGGCGCAGTGGGCGGCGGTGACGCCGAAGGCCTCGCTGGTGCGCTGGGGCTCGTACTTCTCGCACGCCGACAAGCTGGCGCTGTACGCCGGGCGCGTGCGCGAGGCGCTGGCCTGCGTGGACACGGCCGAGGTGCTGGCCGCCGCATACGACGAGGCGCGGGCGACGAGCCAGCTGGACCGCACGCTGCACGCCGACCACGTGACCTACCTGGCGGGCGACCTGCTGCCGAAGACCGACCGGATGACCATGGCGCACGCCGTCGAGGCGCGCGCGCCGCTGCTCGACGAGGCGTGGGTGGAGTGGACGGCGCGGCTGCCGGAGCGCTTCAAGGTGCGCGGCGGGCAGGGCAAGTGGCTGCTGAAGGCGGCCTTCGCGGACAAGCTGCCGCCTGCGGTGGCGGCGCGCGGCAAGCAGGGCTTCGGGGTGCCGGTGGGCCACTGGCTGCGCGGCGAGCTGCGGGGCTGGGCGCGCGAGCGGCTGCTGGGCGACGCGCGGCTGGCCGAGTGGTTCGAGCCGGCGGCGGTGGAGCGGCTGCTGGCCGAGCACGACGGCGGGCGGGTGAACCACGGCAAGCGGCTGTGGGCGCTGCTGATCTTCGCTGTGTGGCGCGAGCGCTACGGCCTGTGAATTTCGGTGATCACCTGCGTGAAGATCGTCTACTTCATCGACCATCTGCGGCCCGACGGAGCGCAGCAGGCGCTCAGGCAGTTAGTCCACGGGCTGGCGGAGCGCGGGCACATCCAGGCCGTCGTCTGCATGGACGACTCGTGGGACGAGGCGCTGGTTCGCTCCCTGCGCCAGGCAGGTGCCGAAGTGCGCGTGATCGGCCGGGTGCCGCTGCTGGCCGGCTATGGGCTGCTGGCGACCTGGATCTGGCTGCGCCAGCGCCGCTTCGATGTCGCTGTCACGATGCTGTTCATCGCCGATGTGTTCGGGCGGGCGCTGGCGAGGGCGGCGGGCGTGCCGCGGATCGTCTCGTCGATACGCGCGCGCAACGTCGACTATGCGCGGTGGAAGCGGTGGGCCGTGCATCTCACGATGCGCTGGGCCGACGATGTCGTCATCAACAGCGAGGCCGTCCGGGAGTTTGCGCTCGCTGTCGAAGGGGCGCCCCGCGAGCGGACGCACTACATCCCCAACGGCGTATGCGTCCGAGAGAACGGGGGTGCGCCGAACAGCGCGGCCGTGCGCTCGGCCTTCGGTCTGCAGGCGGGTCGCCGCCTGATCGGGGGTGTCGGGCGGCTGACGTACCAGAAAGGCTACGATGTGCTGATCGAGGCGCTCGCCTCCCAGCGCTGGAGCGACGTCGATCTGCTGCTCGCCGGCGTTGGGGATGCCGAGCAGGCGCTTCGGCAGCAAGCCGCGCGACTCGGGCTGGAGGGAAGGGTCCACTTTGCCGGCCACCGGCGCGATGTGCCGGAGCTGCTGGGCGCGTTGGATCTCTTCGTCCATCCGGCGCGGTTCGAAGGGATGCCGAACGCGGTGCTGGAGGCGATGGCCGCCGGCTGCCCGATTGTCGCGAGCGCTGTCGATGGGATCACTGAGCTGATCGTCGATGGCGTCCACGGGTGGCTTGTGCCGCCGGATGATGCGGGGGCGCTGGCGGACGCGATCGGCGAGGCGCTCGCCGATCGCGCAGAGGCCCGCCGGCGCGGAGACAGGGCCAGGCAGCGCGCCGCTGAGCGGTTCAGCGTGACGGCGACGGTGGATGCCTGGGAGCGGGTGCTGCGCGCGGGCGCTCGGTGAGCTATCGTGCGCCTCGGCCGCACTATCGGAGGGCCGCGCGGCGGGCGCGTTCGTTTACTGGCTGCCAAGCCCGTGAGGCGTAACGCGGCGATCCGTGCAAAGTGAGATGGACAAGCGGAGATGATCGCACTAGAGAATGCCTCCGCGCTGCCGAACACGGTCGAGCTCGAGACGCGCGAGTGTCCCCTCGGGTGCCCGCCGGACGACGAGCTCGTGCTGATCGGCCGCGATCGCATTCACATGCTCCCGGGCGAGTTTCGCGTTGTCCGCTGCCGCACATGTGGGCTGATGCGCACGAACCCGCGGCCGACTCTCGAGACGATGGGCTACTACTACCCGGACAACTACGGCCCGTTTGTCGGGGCAGAGATCAATGCGGCCGATAACGGGCCCGTACCAGCGTGGAAGCGAGCGCTGCGGGCCCTGCTGGAGCTGAACACGGAGCGATTACCGCCTGTGCCGCCAGGCAGGATGCTGGAGGTCGGCTGTGCATCGGGCGCATTTCTCCATCGTATGGCTCGCCGTGGCTGGGCTGTCGAAGGGATCGAGCCCTCTGAGCGCGCGGCTCAGGCGGCGCGTGCGCTGGGGTACCGGGTGCAGATCGGCTCGCTGGAGCAGGCCACGGCTCCGGCTGAGCCACTGGACCTGGTCGTCGGCTGGATGGTGTTGGAGCATCTGCACGAGCCTGTGGCGGCGCTGCGCAAACTTGCCGGCTGGGTGCGGCCTGGGGGGTGGCTGGCGATCTCGGTGCCGAACGCGGCGGCGCTTGATTTCCGCCTGTTCCGGGATGCGTGGTATTCGTTGGACGTTCCGAGGCACACCTACCACTTCACGCCGCAGACGCTGCGACGCCTGCTCGACGCGGGCGGCTGGCGGATGGAGCGGCTGCTCCACCAGCGTGTCGCCATCGACCTTGTGTGCAGCCTGGGATACGTGTTCGGCGACCGTGGAGTGGCGCCGGGCCTCGCCCGAAGGCTGCTGGACTTCCCGAACCAGAAATATGGGATGTACTACACGTTCCCGCTGGCGTTCGTACTCGCGCTCGTGGGGCAAACAGGACGCATGACAGTATGGGCCCGCAAAATGGACGTTCGATCGCTGTGAGCGAGAATATTGCAGAGGGGCCGGGGAAGCGGCAGATCTTCAACCACCAGACGCTCTGGCTGATCTTCAAGATCGTGCTGGCGCTCGGGCTTGCCGCGCTCGTCTTCGCGCAGGTGACACTCGACGACATGTACCAGCTGCTGCGCCGGATCTCGCCGCTGTGGCTCGCGGGATATGCGTTCTTCACCTACGCCACGCTCGTCTGCTCGGCCACCCGCTACCGGGTGCTGATCGGCCGGCGGATATCGCTCCGCCAGGCACTGAATCTCGTCGTCATCCAGGTGGTGATCGGCAATCTCGTGGCGACGGCGGCGGGGATGGTGTCGTATGTGACGCTGCTGCGTACCCGCTACCAGGTGCAGGTGAGCCAGAGCATCGTCTCGGTTATCGTCTCGCGGCTGGGGGATCTGCTCGTCGCCTTCGTGTTTCTGGCGGTATCTAGCTGGCTGAACTGGCCGGAGGTGGCCGGTATCGGCTGGCTGATCGGGCTGCTGCTGGCGTGCATCCTGGCGATCCTACTTGCGAGCACACTGACGCTGCTGTTCCGCAGGCGGATGGTGGATTTCGTGCGCTGGGTGCTGTCGCTGCTGCACATCGCCCGGCTGGCGCCGTTTCAGCGCGGGTTGCGGATGTTGGAGGAGCTGGCCGCGCAGGATGTCCGGCAGATGCTGCCGCTCGCGCTGCCAGTACTCGTCACCTCGACGCTGATCATGGTCTGCGGAGTGCTGTCGTCATACTGCGGCGTCCAGCTCTTCGCGATCCCGATCGGGCTGCGGCAGATTGTGTTCATGGTCGTGCTGGTGCAGCTCCTGAGCATCGTTCCGATCCAGGTGTTCGGCGGGCTGGGGGTGCTCGATGTGACGTCGATGTTCATCTACGGCCTGTTCGGCATTGGCGCTGACGTGATCACGCCGATCCTGGTCGGGAACCGGATCGTCTTCTACGGCATGAACCTGCTGCTGCTGGCATACCTCGGGCTGGACGTGCTGCTCGATCGGCGTGGGTCATGATCAAGGTCGTGGCGCTCACATCAGGCATGACCGTGCCGTCCACGCGGTTTCGCGTGCGCCAGCACATCGCCCAGCTCGCGCAGCTGGGCGTGGAGGTGAGCGAGTACGTGCCGGCGATCGATAAGTATATCGGGGTACCGGGCTGGCCGGCGCGTCAGCCGCTGATGCTGCGCCTGCCGTTCGCGGCGCTGTGGGCGGGCGCTAAGCTTGCCGTCCGCGCGCCCGGCGTGGCCGCGAGCTGGCGCTGCGATGCGGTCTGGCTGGAGCGGCCGCTGCTCGAGGGCTTTCTGACGCTCGAGCCGCTGCTGGGGCGGCCGCTGATCTTCGATGTCGATGACGCCGTCTGGCTGGCGAAACCGTGGGGCGAGCAGGCGGCGCGCTGGATCGCACAACGCGCGACGGTGGTCGTGGCGGGCAACCGCTATCTGGCGGAGTGGTTCGGACGCTGGGCGCGCGATGTGCGGGTGGTGCCGACGGCGGTTGATACCGAGCGGTTCCGGGCGCGCGACGCCGCCGAGCGTGACCGCTTCGTGATCGGCTGGACCGGCATTTCTCCGAACTTCTCCTTTCTGTATGCGATCGAGGCGCCGCTCGAGCGCATCCTCCGCCGCCTGGACGACGCCGAGTTGCTGGTCGTCGCTGACCGGCCGCCTGAGTTCCGGCGGATCGACCCGCGGCGGGTGCGCTTTATCGCCTGGTCGCCGGCGACCGAGGCGGAGGCCGTGCGGCAGATGGATGTCGGCCTCATGCCGCTAGCGGATAGCGAGTGGGCGCGCGGCAAGTGCAGCTTCAAGATGCTGCAGTACATGGCCTGCGGCGTTCCGGTGGTCGTCTCGCCGGTCGGGATGAACGCGGATGTGCTCGCGATGGGCGAGGTCGGGCTGGTGGCCAGGGATGAGCAGGAGTGGTGCGAGGCGATCGAGCTGCTCTACGCCGATCGCCCGCGGGGCCGCGCGTATGGCGCGCAGGGGCGGGCGATCGTGGAACGGCACTTCAGCCGGACGGTGGTCGCTACGCAGTTGGCGGGGATCTTCCAAGAAATCGTACAGTGCACGCCGGCCATCCCGGCGCAGCAATAGGCAAAGCGGATGTGCGGCATCTGTGGCATCTGGAACTATCGCACCGGCGAGCCGGTCGACCGTGACCTCCTGCGGGCGATGACGGAGAGCATCGCCCACCGCGGGCCGGACGACGACGGCCTGTACTTCGACGACGCCGCCGGGATCGGCCTGGGCTTCCGGCGCCTGTCGATCATCGATCTCTCGCCCGCCGGCCACCAGCCGATGAGCAACGAGGACGGCTCGGTCTGGACGGTGTTCAACGGCGAGATCTACAACTTCCTGGAGCTGCGGCCGGCGCTGGAGGCGCGGGGCCACGTCTTCCGCTCGCGGACCGACACCGAGGTGATCCTGCACCACTATGAGGAGCGCGGCGCCGAGGCGTTCGCCGACCTGTGGGGCATGTTCGGCCTGGCGATCTGGGACGCGCGCGAGCGCCGCCTCACACTGGCGCGCGACAGGGTCGGCAAGAAGCCGCTGTACATCTACGACGACGGCGAGCGCATCCTGTTCGCCTCGGAGCTGAAGGCCATCCTGCGCGACCGGAGCGTGCCGCGAGAGGTGGACAGCTCCGCGCTGGCCGAGTATCTCGCGCTCGGCTACGTCGGGTCGCCGCGGACGATCCTGCGCGGCGTGACGAAGCTCGAGCCGGGCCACACGCTGGTCCACGACGGCAGGCGGGCGGTGCGGCGGCGCTACTGGGACTGGCTGCCGGCCTTCGAGGCGGACGAGCGCGTGAGCGAGGACGAGTGGTGCGACCGGCTGCGCCACACGCTGCGCGAGGCCGTCCGCGCGCGCATGATCAGCGACGTGCCGCTCGGCGCCTTCCTGAGCGGCGGCGTCGACTCGAGCGCGGTGGTGGCGATGATGGCCGAGCTGAGCGATCGGCCGGTGAAGACGTTCTCGATCGGCTTCGCCGACCAGGCGTTCAACGAGCTGCCCTACGCCCGCGAGGTGGCGCGGCACTTCGGCACCGACCACCACGAGTATATCGTCGAGCCCGAGTCGCTGTCGGATCTGCTGCCGCGGCTCGTCTACCAGATGGACGAGCCGTTCGGCGACTCCTCGGCGGTGCCGACATCCTACGTGGCGAAGATCGCCCGCCAGCAGGTGACGGTGTGCCTCTCCGGCGATGGCGGCGATGAGGCGCTGGCCGGCTACCCGCGCTACTACCGCGCGCTGCTCAGCCTGGAGCTCGACCGGGTGCCGTCGATCGTGCGGCGCGTGGGGCTGCCGCTCATGGCCGCGCTGCTGCCGAAGCACCTGTGGTGGCACTGGCTGGCCCACCGCCAGCTGCTGCCGCCCGACGCGCGCTACGCCTACGGCATGCAGACCTTCTTCGGCGGCCAGGCCGCTGCGGTGCTGGCGCCGGAGCACAGCCGGTGCGTCGAGACTGTGCCGCCCTTCCTGATGCGGGCGCAGCGGCGCGCCGCCGGGCTGGACTATCTCTCGCAGATCCAGTATGTGGACGGCGTCTCCTACCTGCCGGAGGACATCCTGGTGAAGGTGGACCGCACCAGCATGTGGCACGCGCTCGAGGTGCGCTCGCCGCTGCTGGACCACCGCTTCCTGGAGCTGGCGGCGCGCATCCCGGCGCGGCTGCGCCTGCGGGGGATGCGCGAGGGCAAGTATATCTTCAAGCGGGCGATGCGCGGGCTGCTGCCGGATGTCGTTCTGGACCGGCCGAAGCAGGGGTTCGGCATCCCCGGGCGGCGCTGGCTGAAGGACGATGTGCCCGCCTTCGTGCACGATGTGCTGAGCGAGCGCCGCGTCCGCGAGCGCGGGCTGCTGCGGCCCGAGGGCGTTGCGGAGCTGCTTCGCACGCGGCTGCGCCCCGAGTCCACGCTCTGGCCGCAGGTGTGGTCCGTGCTGGTGCTGGAGCTCTGGTGCCAGGCGTATCTGGACACCTGAGTGTCCAGCTCTTGGCGATCTCCGGCGGCGCGCGGCCGGCGTGAGAAGTAAGCGAGATGAACGGCAGCGTAAGCTCTATCGCCACCCTCTACGAACGAACCCAGGCCGCCGTGCGGCTCGTGGCCGCCGAGCTCGTGCTGCTCGGGGCGCTGGCCGCGCTGATGCTCTGGAACCTCGGCGGCCCGCCGCCGTGGTGGGACGAGGGCTGGACGCTCTCGGTGGCGCGCAACCTGGCGGAGCGCGACCACTACGGGCGGCTGCTGGCCGGCGAGCCGGCACCGGGCGGCCTGGAGGCGTCGGTCGTCGTCACCGTGCCGGTGGCCGGGTTCTTCGAGCTGTTCGGGGTTGGGCTGTGGCAGGGGCGGCTGTTCGGCGTGCTGTGCGCGCTCGGGGCGCTGGCGGTTGCCTGGCGGCTGGCCGCCCGGCTGTACAACCGGCGGGTGGCGGCCGGGACGGCGGCCGTGCTGCTGCTGCTCTCGGCCCACCCGCAGCTCAACCCGGTGATCCAGGGCCGGCAGGTGCTCGGCGAGCTCCCCTCGCTGCTGTTCGCGCTGGGCGGCTACACCTGCCTGCTGGCTGCGCTGCGGCGGGCGCCCGTGTGGCTGCTGCCGGCCGTGGCGCTCTGGTGGGCCGCGAGTGAGGCCAAGGCGCAGTTCCAGCCGTTCTGGATCATCTCGCTGATCGCGCCGCTCGCGGTCGCGCTGCTGTGGCGGCGCTGGCGGGCGGCGGCAATAGTCGGGCTGGGGCTGGCGCTCGGGCTTGTGTCGCCGCACCTGTTCGGCCGGCTCGTCGCGTGGGGGCTGGGCGCGCGGCGCATGATGCCCGACTCCGTCAGCGGGCTGTACGAGGTGATGGCGCTGGTGACGCAGCCGTTCAACCGGCTGTTCGCGCTGCAGATCCTGCTGGGGTTCGGGCTGCCGGTTCTCCTGGGCCTGGCGTACGGCGCGTGGCGCGCGCTCAGCGACCTGCGGCAGGCGCGGCCGGACGACGCGGCGCTGGTGCGGCTGAGCCTGCTGGCGCTCGCCGGGAGCTGGCTGGCGTGGTTCGCGCTGCTCTCGGTGGGCGTGCCGCGCTACATGTTCCCGCCCTCCTTCGTCGGCGCGCTCTTCGCCGCCGCGCTGCTGCACGACCTGACCGGCGGCTTCGATCTGCGCGCCACGCTCGGTCGGCTGGCCGCGCCGCTGCGCCGCCCGCGCAGGCTCCGGCGCGAGAGCGCCGGGGCGTGGCTGGCCGCGCTGCTGGTGGCGATGGCGCTCCCGCTCACGGCGCTCTCCTACCAGCGCTACTACCTGACATACGACGACCACGCCGCCGAGCGGGTGGCCGCGCTGCTGAACGAGCGCGTGGGGCCGGACGAGCTGATCGAGACCTACGAGTCCGAGCTGCACTTCTTTCTCGACCGGCCATATCACTACCCACCGGATCAGGTGCACGTCGAACTGAATCGGCGTAGCCTGCTTAGGCAGCACGTCGCAATCGACTACGACCCACTCGCCGCCGACCCGGACTACCTGGTCGTCGGACAGTTCGCGCGCGGCAACGGGCTGTACGAGCCGGCGCTGGCGAGCGGCGCGTTCGAGCTGATGCTGCGCGACGGCAGCTACGAGGTGTACCGCCGGGTGCGCCGCTAGCGCGCCGCGGTTGTGCCAGAGCGGTCGCTCGAGGAGGTCGCAGCGTGTTGGCCCACGCACCCATCCCTGCTCTCATGCTGATCAGCCAGCTCGCGCCGGGCGGCGCCGAGCGGCAGTTCGTCAACCTCGCCGTGGCGGTGGACCGGCGGCGCTATGCCGTCCACGCCGGGGTCCTCTCGCACGACCTGGACCTGGCGCCGGAGCTGGAGCGCGCGGGCGTGCCGGTGCACAGCGTCCCGGGCGCGCCGCGCTACCCTGTGCGCGCGGTGCCGCGGATGGTCACCGAGGCCACGGGGATGATCCGCCGCCACCGCGCCTCGCTCGTCACGTCGTTCCTCTACGCCGGGAACGTGGTCGGCGCCCTGGCGGCGCGGGCCTGCGGCGTGCCCGCCGTGATCTCGGAGCGCACGGCGCCGCTGCACCTGCCGCTCGGGCAGCGGATCATGTACGCCGCGCTCGGCCGCATCAGCGCGGCGATGGTGGTCAACTCCTATGCGGCGAAGGCGGCGTTCGTGCGGCTGGCGCGCATCCCGCCCGCCAAAATCGCCGTCCACTACAACGGCGTCGACTTCGCCCGGATCGACCGGCAGCTGGAAGCCACAGACGCGCCGGACCCGCGCGCCCTGCTCGGCCTGATGCCCGGCGAGCCGGTTGTCGGCGCGGTGGGGCGCATAGATCGGCTGAAGAACTACGAGCTGCTGCTGCGGATCGCCGCCGCCTGCCGCGCGGCGGAGGTCTCCGCACGCTTCGTGCTGGTCGGCGACGTCGTGGCCGGCGGAGACGTGTCGTACCGCGACGAGCTGCTGCAGCTGCGGCGCGCGCTCGGCCTGGAGGAGCGGGTGCTGTTCGCCGGGCAGCAGCGCAACGTCGCGGCGTTCCTGCGGGCCTTCGAGCTGTTCGTGCTGACGTCGTCGCAGGAGGGGACGCCGAACGCGCTGCTGGAGGCGATGGCGGTGGGCGTGCCGGCGCTGGTCACCGAGGCGGGCGACGCGGGGCGGATCGTGCGGGCGGCGGGGTGCGGCGAGGTGCTGCCGCCCGAACCCGAGGTGTGGGCGGAGCGGGTCCGCGAGCTGCTTCTCGACGCACGCCGGCGGGCGGCGATGGGCGCGAACGGCCGCCAGTACGCGCGGGCATCCTTCAGCATGGAGCGGCTGGCCGGCGAGATGCAGGCGCTGTGGGATGACATCCTGGGGAGGCGGGGGTGATGCGGCGCTGAGTGAGCCTGGAGGTGTGGCTCGGGCGTGGTGCAAGAGCTGACGCACTTTCGTCCACGGATCGCAAATCTTCTCAGTTGTGAGAGCGCGTCCCCGCTAGATATACTCGATCCATAGCACAAGAGCTCATCTCTCCAGCACTTCGTTCTAGCAAGGAGCTCACGCCGCTATGGAAGCGCTCGCCGACCATGGCAGACTTTCATCCCCGGAGCGCGGACGTACGTCTGGCATGCGGCGCGTGCTGCAGTCGTTTCTGCCGCTGTGGTGCATCCTGCTGCTGCTGGTGCTCATCCCTCCCTGGGCCCTTGGCCGAGACATCTGGACCGACGAGGCCTTCACCGTAAGCTACACCCGCCACGCGAGCCTGGCCGACGTGCTCGAGGACGTTCGCAAGAACGAGGAGACGCCGCCGCTCTCGTCGGTGCTGGCCTGGCTCTGGGCGCGCGTCGCCGGTGCGAGCGCCGAGTCGATCCGCGCGCTGTCGCTGCTCTACGCGGTGCTCGCGGTCGGGCTGTTCACTGACTACGCCCAGCGCGCCCTTTCGCAAACCGAGGCGCTGATCGCGGGGGGGATTCTGGCCGCCTCGCCGCTCCTGGGCGGCTACGTTCTGGAGGCCCGCGCCTACACGCTCACGCTCCTGCTCACCGTGTGCTGTGTCGTGCTGTTCGAGCGGCTGTGGGGGCATCCCGGCGACAGGATCGCCCTGGCGGGCTACGCGCTCGCGGGGGCGGCGCTGCTGCTCACCTCGTACCTCGGCGTCGCGCTGCTGGTGGCGCACAACATGTGCTGGGCCGGCAGCGCCCTGTGGCGGCGGGCGTGGCGCCGCTTGCTGGGCTGGCTCGGCGCGCAGCTGTTCATCGCCGGCGTGTTTCTCTGGTGGCTGCCGGCGCTGCTCGGCCGGCTGCAGATCGTCTTGGCGTTCACGCCCTACAAAGGGGTGACGCCGCTGAACCACGCGCTCGCCATGGTCGGCGTCGTGATGCATGGCCGAGTCACTTCGGCCTGGGTCATCGTCTGGCTCGTCGTGAGCGCCCTGATCTGGGCGCTGATCATCATCGCGGCCGCCAGCGAGCTCCAGCGGCGCGAGACGTTTGTGCTGCGGGTGTTTGTGCTTCCGGCGCTCGTGCTGCTGGTGACTCTGGTGGCGATCGAAGCGGCGGCGTCGCGCTACCTGATGACGCTGCTCCCGGGCGCGTCCCTGGCGGCGGCGCGCGGCTGGCGGGCGCTGCAGCCGGAGAGGCCGCGGCTGGCCCTCGCCTTGATCTGCGTGGTGCTCGGTGGTATGCTTCTCTACCGGCTCCCGGCTCGTCTCTCGCAGCCTCCGGCGCCCGCCTGGCAACCGCTTGCGGCGTACGTGGCGCAGCACGTCGCCCCGGGCGACAGGCTGATCTTCCAGCCGCCCTACGATCTGCGCACCTTCGAGTACTACTACCGCGGGCCGGGGCTGCCGCTGCTGGGCGCGCGCCACTACGACGACTTCTACTACGCGGACGGCTACAGCTTCACAGACAGCTGGACGGCGGACGAGGCGCTGGCGGCCGCCGAGGGAGCCCGGCGGGTATGGGTCGTCCAGAACCCCGGCAGCGCTTCGCCCAAACCCGCTCTGCCGCTGCTGCTGCTGGACGAGCGCACGTTCGGCGCGCTTGCGCTGCGGCTGTACGCGAGGCCGGCGCCCTAGGTTGGACGCGTAGACGGAGGAGGGGCTGCGGAGCCCGGCGGGGCCTCCGCGGCGGAGGAATGTTCGGAGCCTGGGCGACGCCGCGCTACGAGGAGCGACCTGGCGTTCTACGGCCTCCTGAGCTACGCCGATGTGTGTGCGCCGCGGACAGCGAGCGCGATCCCGGCACGCAGGCGGCGGAGCTATCGGATACAATACCGCCGAGGCGCGCAGCACCCGTTGCCCGCGCGTCGGTATGAACGAAACCAGGAGGATATCGTGGAGGTTGTGACTGCGCGTCCGGCGGGGGCGCTGCGCCGCAACGAGTCCGCGGCACGCCCGCGCGTCTCGGTCGTCGTGCCGGTCTACAACGAGGAGGAGAGCATCCCGCAGCTGTACGAGCGCCTCAGCGCCGAGCTGGGCGCGCTCGGGTGCGGCTACGAGATCATCGCCGTGGACGACGGCAGCCGCGACCGGAGCTACGCGCTGCTGCGCGAGCTGGCGGAGCGCGACGAGCGCCTGCGGGTGGTGCGCTTCCGGCGCAACTTCGGCCAGACCGCGGCGTTCTCGGCGGGGTTCGACCGGGCGCGCGGCGAGGTGGTGGTGACGATCGACGCCGACCTGCAGAACGACCCGGCCGACATCGGCAAGCTGCTGGCCAAGATGGACGAGGGGTACGACGTGGTGAGCGGCTGGCGCGAGCGGCGTCAGGACCCGTTCCTCAACCGGCGCCTGCCCTCGATGATCGCCAACCGGCTGATCTCGTGGGCCACCGGCGTCCATCTGCACGACTACGGCTGCTCGCTGAAGGCCTACCGCAGCGAGGTGGTGCGCGGCATCCGGCTGTACGGCGAGCTGCACCGCTTCATCCCGGCGATCGCCAGCTGGCAGGGGGTGGCGGTGGCCGAGCTGCCCGTCAACCACCGGGCGCGCCAGTTCGGCACGTCGAAGTACGGCATCGGGCGGACGGTGCGCGTGGTGCTGGACCTGCTCACGGTGCGCTTTCTGCTCAGCTACGGCACCCGGCCGATGCAGATCTTCGGCCTGCTCGGCCTGATCGCCACGCTGCTCGGCGTCGTCGTCGGCGGGTACCTGAGCTGGATCAAGCTGGCCTACGGCGCGCCGATCGCCGACCGGCCGCTGCTGCTGCTGGCGGTGCTGCTGATCGTGCTCGGGGTGCAGTTCATCAGCCTGGGCCTGATCGGCGAGCTGATCGTCCGCACCTACTACGAGACGCAGCAGAAGCCGATCTACGTGGTCCGCGAGGAGATCAACGCCGTCCCCTAGCCGCTGCGGGCGCGGCCGCGATGCGGTGCCGGTCCGCCAGCCTGGGCGCCGCGAGCACGCCGCTTTGGCCTTCGGCAGAAGGGGTGCCGCCTCGGCCGGCGCGCCCGTTGTCATGCCCGCGATCGCCACAGGCCTGCTGGCCGCATGCCAGCCGGGCCTCGGCGCTGAAATAGTCCGGCCGCCGCGCGGCAGCGCGCAGCCCAGGAGAGCGCGAGGGGCACCCTCGCAGAGAGAACAGTCGCCATGCGCATCATGATGCTCAACTACGAGTACCCGCCGATCGGCGGCGGCGCCAGCCCGGTCACGCGGGCGCTCTCCGAGCATCTGGTCAGAGCCGGCCACGATGTGGACGTGGTCACGATGGGGTTCCGCAAGCTGCCGTTCCTGGAGAGCTTCGGCCGGCTGCGCGTGTTCCGCGTCCCCGCGCTGCGCAAGTCGCCGGTGCGCGCCGTGACGGTCGAGATGCTCAGCTACCTGGCATCGGCGCTGCCGGTGACGCTCGCGCTCACCCGGCGCCACCGCTACGACCTGGCCCACGCCCACTTCCTGCTGCCGACCGGCGCGCTGGCGCTCGCACTGCGGCGCGTGCGCGGGCTGCCGACTGTGATCACGGCGCACGGCTCCGACGTGCCGGGCTACAACCCGGACCGCTTCAAGCGCGGCCACCGGCTGCTGGCGCCCGCCTGGCGAACGATCGCACGCAGCGCCGACGCGCTCGTCTCGCCCTCGTGCTACCTGCGCGACCTGATCCGGGCCGGCTGCGACGTGCCGGTGGAGATCATCCCCTACGGCTACGACGCGCCGCGGCGGGAGCGGCCGCCCAAGCGGCGCCGCATCCTGTTCGTCAGCCGCCTGTTCCCGCGCAAGGGCGCCCAGTACTTCCTTGAGGCGCTCGCCGGCCTCGACCTGACCGGCTGGGAGGTGGTGATCGCGGGCGATGGGCCGATGCTCGCGCCGCTTCAGGAGCAGGCGCGGCAGCTCGGGCTGGCGGTCGACTTCCGCGGCTTCCTCAAGGGCGCGCCGCTCGACGAGCTGTACGCGAGCAGCTCGATCTTCGTCTTCCCGTCGGTGCGGGATAACTTCCCGGTGGTGCTGCTCGAGGCGCTGAGCCACGGGTGCGCGGTGATCACCACGACGGTCAGCGGCATGCCGGAGGTGGTTGGGGACGCCGGGCTGCTCACGGCGCCGGGCGACGTCGCGGCGATCCGGGAGGCGCTCCGGCGGCTCATGGCGGACGAGGCGCTCTGCGCGGAGCTGGGCGCGCGGGCGCGCGCTCGCGTCGAGCGGTTCGCGTGGGACCAGGTGCTCGCGCGGCACCTCGACCTGTACGAGCGTGTGATCGCCGGCGTGTCCCCGACACATGAGCCGCTGGCCGGGCGGATATCAGAGTACTGAACGGCGGCAGTGACATAACGTGAGGCGCACACGTGTCGTCCATATCATCGACCACATGGGCCTTGGCGGTGGTCAGACGTTCCTCCGCTCCGTGCTGCCGCTGCTTCCCCGGGAGCGCTTCGACGTCTGCGTGCTGAACCTGCGCGCCGCGACTGAGCTGAGCCAGGCGCTGAGCGCCGACGGGGTGCCGGTGATCTCCCTCAACCAGCCGCGGTGGAGCCCGCTGCAGGTGGCGAGCCTGGCGAGCGCCCTGCGGCGGCTTCGGCCGGATATCGTACACACCCACCTGACGGTCGGCACGCTCCTCGGGCGAGCCGCCGCCATCCTCGCCGGCGCGCCGCACATCATCGCGCACGACCACCTGTCGGTCAGCTCGGAGGTCTACAGTACGCCGCCGCTGGTCGTGCTCGCGCAGCGGCTGAGCGAGCCGTTCCTTCGCCGGCGCACTGACATGTATGTGAGCCCGGCGCAGGCGGTGGGGGAGGCCAGCGCCGGGGCGAAGGGCTGGCCCGCGGGCCGGCTGCGCGTCCTCCCCAACCCCGTCGACTGCCGCGCGTTCGTCCCGCCGGAGGACCGCGCCCGCTGGCGGCGCGCGCTCGGGCTGCCCGAGCGCTTCACAGTCACCACCTTCAGCCGGCTTGTGCCCCAGAAGCGCCCGGGCGATGTCCTCCGGGTGGCGGAGCAGGTTGTGGCCCGCTTCCCGGAGGCGCAGTTCCTGCTGGCGGGCAGCGGGCCGCTCGAAGAGCGGCTGCGCGAGCAGATCGCCTCGGCCGGGATGGCCGATCGGGTGAGGCTCCTCGGCTTCCGGCGGGACACCGCGGCGCTGCTCGCCGCCAGCGACGTCTACCTGAGCGTGTCGTCCGGCGAGGCCCTGAGCGTCTCCATCCTCGAGGCGCTGGCCAGCGGCCTGCCGGTCGTCGCGACGGCGGTGGGCGGCACGGTGGAGCAGGTGCTGGAGGGGCGCACCGGCTACCTGGCGCGGGTGGGCGACGTGGCGCGCTTCGCCGACGCGCTCGTCGAGCTTGGGGAGCACCCCGAGCTGCGCCGGGCGTTGGGTGCTGCGGCGCGGGCGCACGCGCTGGACAACTACGACACGCCGATCGTCGCCGACCGCCTGGCCCGGCTCTACGGCGAGCTCTTGGCGCGCTGACAGGCTCAGGACATACCCATGGAGCAGCAGACCAGACTGATACCGCGCGACCCCGTCCTCTGGCTTGCTCTGATCGCGGCTGGCGGCATGCTCACCTGGCTCTCGCTGGCGCGCTACGCCGGCTTCAACGCCGGGATGCTCGACCTCGGCAACATGGCCCAGGCGATCTGGAGCGCGACGCAGGGCCGCCCGCTGATGTACAGCGACCCCGCGGGCGTCTCCCTGTCGCGGCTGACGGGCCACGTCGAGCTGATCTACTTTCTCTTCGCGCCGCTCTACGCGCTCTGGCCGGACCCGCGGCTGCTGCTGATCGCGCAGGCCGCGCTGTTCGCGCTCGGCGCCATCCCGGTGTACCGCATGGCGCGGCGGCGCCTGGAGAGCGTGAACGCGGCCCGCTGCCTGGCGCTGATCTACCTGCTCTACCCGACGGCGCAGACCAGCGTGCTGTTCGACTTCCACGGCGACACCCTGGCGATGCCCATCCTGCTCTTCGCGCTGGAGGCGCTCGAGGCGCGCGTCTGGCGGCGGTTCGCGCTCTTCATCGCGCTGGCGCTGGCCTGCAAGCTGTACATCGCGGCGCCGGTGGCCGGGATCGGCGCGGTCATGTTCCTGTGGGGGGGCGAGCGCCGCGCCGGGGCCCTGACGACGGCGGCCGGGGTCATCTATGGGCTGTTCGCGCTGTTCGTCATCCGGCCGATGGCCGCGGGCGCTGCGGCCGAGGAGAGCGGCGCGACCGGCATCATCGCCAGCGGCGGGGAGGTGTCGCGGTTCTACTTCAGCTACTACTTCGGCGAGCTGGGGCAGATCGCCGGGACGCTCGGCGACCGGCTGCTGAACGCGGCGGTGGTGTTCGGCCCGGTGATGCTGGTGGCCTGGCGCGGCTGGCGCTGGCTGCTCCCCGGCCTGCCGGTGGCGCTCGCGGCGCTGATCTCGACCGGCCCGGGCGGCGCCTATGACTACCGCTACCACCACTACGCCAGCGTGGTGCCGTTCATCGTGATGGCGGCGATCGACGGGGCCGCGCGGCTGAAGGCGCGGCAGTCGGAGAACGCGGGTGACGGCGGAGAGCAGCGCTCGGTATCTAGGCCGCGCTCCTCGCGCCGCAGCTGGAAGGGCGACCTCGGCCTCACCCTCGGCGTCGTCGCGATCTTCTCCGCGCTGCTGGTCAACACGGCGCTCAACCCGCTGTTCTGGCTGGGCGCCCCGGGCTACGGCTTCGACCCGTCGGTCTACGGCGTCACCCCGCGCGATGCGGTCAAGGAGCGCTTTCTGGCCGAGCGGGTGGCGCCCGAGGCGCCGGTGGCCGCCTCGGCCTTCCTCGCCCTGCGCCTCGCGAACCGCGAGCACGTCTACCTGACACGCTACCAGGATGAGCCGCGCGCCGAGCGCCTGCCGCGGCTGCTGCCGCAGGTCGAGGTCGCGGTGGCCGACGCGCTGTTCGACCACTACGTGGCGCTCGACGCGGGCTACGGCGGCGGGCTGGACTACGACCGCGACGCGATCGCGGTGCTGCTGCGCGACCCCGCCTTCGGCCTGACGGGGATGCGCGACGGCCTGCTGCTGTTCGAGCGCGGCGCCCCGGCGGAGCGCAGCCTGGTGAGCTGGGTGGAGCGGCGCCCGGACGACGGGGCGCCGGCGGCGCTGCAGTTCGGCGAGCACGTGGAGCTGGTGCGGAGCGAGGTCGTGCAGTCGGGGCCGGGGCGCCTGCGCGCGAGCTTCGTCTGGCGGCTCACCGGCGAGTTCACGCGCGGCGCGCGCTTCGTGGCCGTCAGCCGGCTTGCGGGCGTGCCGCACGCGCGCTTCGTCCACCTGCCGACCTACGCGCTGCTGCCGGCCTGGGAGTGGCGGCGCGGGGAGCTGGTGGAGGAGGTCTTCGAGGTCGAGCTGCCGGCCGAGGTCGGGCCGGGCACGTACGAGTGGCAGCTCGGGTGGTACTCCGTCGTGCACCCGGCGGGGATGTTCACGGACAGCCGCAGCCTGATGCCCGGCAGCGCGGAGCTGGCCGTGGCCGATGTGGTCGTCCGGTGAGCGCCGGCGGGATGCTGGCGCCTGAGGAGCTCTGCTGCGCTACAGCCCCACCGCCTGGAGCACCACCGCCAGCGCGGCGAGCGCCAGGATCCCGCCGATGAACAGGTGGCCGGCCGCCGGGCCGATGCCGCTCAGGCTCGGCAGGGCGGGGCCGGAGCGCGCCGGGCCGACCTCGTAGCGCTGGCCGCGCCAGTAGGTGACCCGGCTGCGGGTCGGCGGGCCGCCCGCGCGGCGCCAGATCTGCCAGCCGCGGTACAGCAGGTACCCGCCGCTGGCCGCGAGCGCGAGGGCCGTCACGGGCCAGGGGATGCTGGCCGAGTTCACCATGATGACGATCAGCGCGATCGCGGCGATCCAGCGCCAGTCGAAGCGCACATTTCTGAACATTGCGGTGTTTCTCTCTCCTTGTTGACTGGGCCTACGCGGCAGGGCTCCGCCCCCGCATCACCTGGAAGGACTTGGGGAGGCGACGCCTCTTCTGGCCCTCCGGACCAGCCCGCGCAGCCCTCGGCTTGTGGAAGGAAGACGACGACGGGGCGGGCGCAGTTGCACTTGCGCGCAGCACGCGCCCGGCGCATAATAGTGAACCATGCGAGCGCGCGCAGCACAACGTATCGCCGCCGGGTTCCTCCGCGGGCTGGCCCGCACAGTCGCCTGCGTCGCGGGGCTGCTGCTGCTCGTCAGCGTGCTGGTGCTCGTCCAGAGCCAGCGCGACGAGACGCGGCCGGCCGGCGCAGCGATCGTGCTGGCCTCGGAGCGCTGGAGCGGCGACCCGGCCATGCGCCAGGCGCGCCTCGACCACGCGCTCGACCTGTACCGCCAGGGCGTCATCTCGCGGCTCATCCTCACCGGGGCGCGCTCCGGTGGCGCGCAGCAGTCCGAGGCGGAGCTCGCGCGCGCCTACCTCGTCGAGCGCGGCGTGCCGGTTGAGGTGCTCCAGCTCGAGGAGCGGGGCCGCACGACGTTCGAGAGCCTCAGAAATACGGCGGAGCACGTGCGCGCCGCGGGCGTGGGCTCCGTGCTGCTGGTGAGCGACCCCGTGCACATGCTGCGGTCGCTCAAGATGGCGCGCGACCTCGGCATGGTCGCCTACGGGTCGCCGGCCTACAACTCCCCCGCGACGCGCCGCTTCTCCACCGAGCTGGGCTATGTGGCCAGCGAGGCGTGGGCGTACACCACGTACCTCTTCTTCCGGCGCTAGCGCGGCCCCCTACTTCGCGATCGTCTCCAGCACCTCGGTCACCGCCGCGATCCACTTCGTATCGCCGTTGGCGTTGTAGGTGCGCCGGTCGAGCCGCACGAACTGCGGGCCGATGCGGATGGCCGGGTTGCGCCCGTAGCGCCGTATCAGCTTCTCGCGCTCGCGGGCGCCGCCGTCCGGCAGGCGGATGATAAACTCCTCGTCGGTCGTCACCACCGATGTCACGCCGGCGGCCAGGGCGAGCGCCTTGATCTCGAGCCACGTCAGCAGGCTGGCGGCCGGCTCGGGCGGATCGCCGAAGCGGTCGCGCAGCTCCTGGCGCAGCTCGCGGACCTGGCGCGGCGTCTGGGCCTCGGCCATGCGCTGGTACACCGCCAGCCGCACCTGGTCGTCGGGGATGTAGTCCACCGGCAGGTAGGCGTCCAGCGGCAGGTCGAGCGTCACCAGCGGGGAGATCAGCACCTTCTCGTCCACGCGCACCGGCGGCTGCTTCCGCCGAGGGGCGGGAGCGGATGGCCTGGAGCCATCGGCGGCCGGCGCCGAGGCGGCCTCGGCGCTCTTCTGCGGGACGCCGTCCGCCCCGACGCCCGCCTCCTGGTCCTCGGCCCGTGCCTCCTGGTCCTTGGCGCTCGGCTCCTGGAAGTTGATGGCGACGAGCTGCTGCTTCAGCGTCCGCACCGCCTGCTCGAGCAGCCGCGAGTACAGGTCGAAGCCGACGGCGGCGATGTGGCCGCTCTGCTCGGGGCCGAGCAGGTTGCCCGCGCCGCGGATCTCGAGGTCGCGCATGGCGATGCGGAAGCCGGCGCCGAGCTCGGTGGCCTCCTGGATGGCCTGCAGCCGCTCCTGGGCCTCCGGCGTCTGGGGGCGGTCGCTCTTGTAGAACAGGTAGGCGTAGGCGCGCTGCGCGCTGCGCCCGACGCGCCCGCGGAGCTGGTAGAGCTGCGCCAGGCCGTAGTTGGTCGCGTCGTCGATGATGATCGTGTTGGCGTTCGGCACGTCCAGCCCGCTCTCGATGATCGTCGTGCTCACCAGCACGTCGTCCTTGCCGCTGAAGAAGTCGAGCATCACGCGCTCGAGCTGCCGCTCCTCCAGCTGGCCGTGGCCGACGGCGATCTCCGCCTCGGGGACCAGCTGGCGCAGCTTGTCCGCCACGTAGTAGATGCTGTGGACGCGGTTGTGGACGAAGTACACCTGGCCGTCGCGCTCGAGCTCGCGCAGCACCGCCTCGCGCACGAGGTGGTCGTCGTAGGGCAGCACGTAGGTCTTGATCGGCACGCGGTCCTCGGGGGGCGTGTCGATCACGCTCAGGTCGCGGATGCCGGCCAGCGCCATGTGCAGCGTTCGCGGGATGGGCGTCGCGGTGAGCGTGAGCACGTCCACGTTGGCGCGCATCTGCTTGATGCGCTCCTTGTGGCGCACGCCGAAGCGCTGCTCCTCGTCCACGATCAGCAGCCCGAGGTCCTTGAACACCACGTCCTTCGAGAGCAGGCGGTGGGTGCCGATGATGATGTCGATCTCGCCGCGCGCCAGCCGCCGCGTGATCTCGGCCTGCTCCTTCGCCGAGCGGAAGCGCGAGATCATCTCGACCTTGACCGGGAAGGGCGCCATGCGCCGGCTGAAGGTCTCGTAGTGCTGCTGGGCCAGCACGGTGGTCGGCACGAGCACCGCGACCTGCTTGCCGTCCTGAACGGCCTTGAACGCCGCCCGCAGCGCCACCTCGGTCTTGCCGAAGCCGACGTCGCCGCAGACAAGGCGGTCCATCGGGTGCGGCGACTCCATGTCGGCCTTGACATCGGCGATCGCCCGCAGCTGGTCGGGCGTCTCGGCGTAGGGGAACGCGGCCTCGAGCTCGCGCTGCCACTCGGTGTCCGGGCTGAAGGCGTGCCCCTGGCTGAGCTGCCGCTGCGCGTACAGCCGGATGAGCTCGTCGGCCAGGTCCTGGACGGCCTGGCGCGCCTTGCGCTTGGCGCGCTCCCAGTCCTGCGTGCCGAGCCGCGTCAGCTGCGGCACCGCGTCGCCGGCGCCGATGTAGCGCGACACCCGGTCGATCTGGTCCACCGGGACGTACAGCCGGTCGCCCTCGGCGTAGCGCAGGTTCAGGTAGTCGCGCTCGATGCCGCCGACGCTGCGGCGCACCAGCCCCTCGTACACGGCGATGCCGTGCTCGATGTGGACGACGTAGTCGCCCGGCTTAAGGCCGCGCAGGAACGCCGCCCGCTCCTCAGCGCTCCGGTCCCGCTTGCGCCGCCGCTCGCGCAGTAGCCGGCGGTTGCGCCAGCCGAAGATCTCGGTGTCGGTGTAGACGGTCAGGTTCAGGTCGGGCGAGCGGAAGCCCTCGTCGATGAAGCCGTGGATGGCGGTCCACCGGCCGCCGGCTAGGTCGGCCTCATCCGCTGCGGGCGTCTCGGCCGGGTTCGCCTCTGCTCCGCCGCCGGTCGATGGCGCGCGGCGGTCGGCCGTGGGACGCCGCTCGCCTTCGGGCGCGAGCGCCTCCCGCACGAGCTCGTCGATGCGGGCCGCCTGGGCCGTGACCACCGCCACGCGCTCGCCGGCGCGCAGCCGCTCGACCACGTCCTCCACCATGCGCCGCAGCTGGCCGCCGAACAGCTCGGCCGGCTGGAACAGGCTCGGGGGTAGGTGGTGCCCGACGAGCGGCTCGGCGAGGCCGGCGGTGCGGTGGATGCCCGCCACCACCTCGTTGTTGCTCAGGTTGACCAGCGCCAGGTGGCCGGTCTGCGCGACGAGCTCGTCCCAGCGCATGTAGGGCCGCGGGAAGGCGCGCGGGAGCTCGCCGCTCTCCACCTGCGCCGCGCGGCGGGTCTCGGCCTGCTGGTCCAGGTCGGCCGCGTGCTGGGCGAGCACGGTCGCCTCGTTCAGCACGATGACGGCGCCGGCGGGGAGGTGCGCCAGCAGCGAGCTGTGGGCCGCGCCGCCGTCGCTGTCCGGCGCTGGCTCTCTGAAGAACGGCGCGAACAGTGCGCGGCCCTCGAAGCGCTCGCCCTGCTCGAGCCGCGCCACGGCCGCCTGCCACTCCTCGAGCGCCTCGCGGCGCAGCCCGCTCACGTCTATCGCCTGGATGCGCGCCAGCGCCTCCGCGCGCCGCCAGAGCGGGAACTCGTGCGGCGGGCCGATCGTCGCGGCGCGCACCTGCGCCTCGCTGCGCTGCGTCACCGGGTCGAAGCGCCGCAGGCTGTCCACCTCGTCGCCGAAGAACTCGATCCGCAGCGGCATATCGTCGCCGGGCGGGAAGATATCCAGGATGCCGCCGCGCCGGTTGATCTCGCCCGGCTCCTCGACCGTCGGCGCCGTGCGGTAGCCGAGGTGGATCAGCCGCGTGACGAGCTCGTCCGGGCTGATCTCGTCGCCGCGCTGCAGCGTCACCGAGGCGTAGCGGTGCTCCTCGGGGGTGAGCGTCGGCTGAGTCAGGGCCTTCACCGGGGCGACGATGACGATCGACGGCGTCTGCGCCTCCTCGCTGGCCGCGCCGCCGGTCGCCGGCCGGCGGTCCGCAAGGGCGCGCAGCACGCGCAGCCTGGCCGCCAGCACGTCCGGGCCAGGCGACATATGCTCGTAGGGCAGCGCGTCCGCGGCGGGGAAGAGCAGCACGCGCTCCTCGCCGAGCCACTGCGCCATATCGTCGTGCGCGCGCAGCGCCGCGTCGCTGGTCTGGACGACGTACAGCAGCGGCCCGCTGTGGAGCGCCGCCAGGGCAGCGGTGATCGGGGCGCGCGCCGCGCCGATGGCCGGGGCGACATGCAGCCGCGCGCGCGGCTGGCTGCGCAGGGAGATCGCCAGCGCCTCGATCGCCTCGCGGCCGGCGATCTCCCTCAGGATGTCCGAAAGGTCGCGGATCGGCATCTCGTAGACAGGCCGAAAGGGGGCTGATCGCGCTGATCAGCCCCTTGTTACACGTAGGTATTGTAGCACGACTCGGGCCGCGAAGGGGCCGCGGCGCGCGCCCTAAGCGGGCGAATGGCCTCTGGCTACTGGAAGTACTTGCCGATCAGCAGCTTGAGCTGCTCGCGCCTCTCGGCCGGAATCACGGCCGGGTCGGTGACGATCGCGTTGGCGAGCGCGTGGTGGGCCGGGCTGTCGAAGCCCGCGCCGATCAGCGGCACGGCGCGCCGCACGACCTCCTGCGACAGCTTGGCGTTCGCGGCGAGCACCTGCACGACCATGTCCGCAGTGACCGCGTCGTGGCCGGCGCGCCAGGCGTCGTAGTCGGTGACCATCGCGAGCGTGGCGTAGGCGATCTCGGCCTCGCGCGCCAGCTTGGCCTCCGGCAGCGCGGTCATGCCGATCAGGGCGTGGCCGCGGCGCCGGTTCTCCTCGCTCTCGGCGCGCGTCGAGAACTGCGGCCCCTCCATCACCACCAGCGTCCCGCCGCGGTGCACCGTGGCCCCCGCCTCGCGCGCCGCCTGCTCCAGCCGGTCCGCGAGCTGGGCGTCGAACGGCTCGGCGAACGCCACGTGGGCGACGATCCCGTCGCCGAAGAAGGTGTCGGGCCGGTGCCCGCGCGTGCGGTCGAAGAGCTGGTCCGGGATGACGATGTGGCCGGGGGCGTACTCCTCGCGCAGGCTGCCGACGGCGCTGACCGAGATCAGGTAGCGCACGCCGAGCTGCTTGAAGCCGTAGATGTTGGCCCGGCTCGGCACCTCGCTCGGCGTCAGGCGGTGCCCGACGCCGTGGCGCGGCAGAAACGCCACGCGCCAGCCGGCGATGCGCCCGATCACGTAGGTGTCGCTCGGCCTTCCGAACGGGGTCTCGAGCTCGACGCGCTCGACGTCCTCGAGCCCTTCCATGGCGTACAGGCCGCTGCCGCCGATCACGCCGATCGTTACGTCTTCCATGGTCTCCCTCCTCTCGACTGTCGGGGAGGCGTGCCTTCCCCGGAGTTCTCCTCTCCACCCTACCAGCGGGCGCAGGCGCTAGGGCTGCCCGCCGTGGATCAGGTCGATCAGCACCGGGTGCACCAGGTCCACCTGCGCGCCCGGCGTGCGCGGGTCGATCAGGTCGTGCGGCAGCCCGAGGCTGGCGCTGAACTCGTGGGTCCGCACCCGGCTCCCGGCGCGCGCCTGCCACGCCGCCACCAGCTGCGCGGTGTCCACGTTGCTGACGGACGCGTCGGCGCCGTTGGTGACGACGACGATCGACTGCGCCGCAGGGGGCCGGCGGCGAGCCTCGCCCAGCGTCCAGGTCGCGAGCAGGATGAAGGCCGCCAGCCCGCGGGTCGCAAAGCGCGGGTATCCGTAGGGCGCGCCGGGCGCCTGCTCGCGCAGCTGCGGGTCCCACCACAGGAAGCGGTTCGGCGCGCGGGCCAGCACGCGCGCCGCCGGCCGCGTGAACCACCCCGGGTACACGGCCACGCCGACCACCGGCGAGATCGACACGCAGCGCTCGACGTCGGCGCGCTCCTGCGCGACCCAGGCGGTGAGCACCCCGCCGCCGGAGAGGCCGGCGACGGTCACCCGCTCGCCCAGGCCGCGGGCGATGTCCACCGCCTCGTCGGCGTAGCGCGCCAGCCCGGCGGCGGTCAGGTTGGCCGTCTGGGTGGTGAGCCTGTCCGACAGGCCGTGGCCGGGCATGCGCGGGATGAGCACGTTGTAGCCGCGCTCGAAGAGCGCCTGGCCGAGCTCGTGAAACTGGCGCGGGCAGCTGGTGTACCCGTGGAACAGCACCAGCGCGCGCTGGGCGCGGCCGCCGTGGGTCATCAGCGTGCTGCGGCACTCGTCCCGCACGTCCGGCCCCTCGCTCCCCCGCAGCGCGGCGAGGCGGGCCAGGGCCTCGTCGTAGCTCGTGGCCGGCTGCGGCTGCGCCGCCAGCCCGCCGTCCCGCCGGAGCAGCGCCGCCGCCGCGAGCCCCGCCGCGCCCGCCAGCGCGGCCAGCGCGGCGCGCGTCTTCTTGCTTGTGCGCATGGCTTCTCGTCCGTGGACGCCACACCGGCGCGCTCGCGCCATGTGCCGCCCGCTCAGCGCTGAAGGCCGCGGCCCGATCTCCCGCGGGGCTGCCGCAGCGCCTGACCGGGCCCACCTGTATTGTACGCCCTCGCGTCCCAATGCCGCGCAGTGGTGCGGCTACGTTGACAGAATCTCAATCTCTGGTTACAATCCGGTAACCCCATCCACTACCTGTCGCTCCACAATCTACCAATGTTGTTAAGCATATTGAGCGACCGTCGTCGCTGACGCTGCGCAGAATGGAGCGGCTGCGTAGGTAGTACCGTTGGAGAACGGTTCAAGTCTAGGGAGGTGTCCATGTCACGACAGATGCTTGCGCTGTGGCTCGGCGCCCTGGCGCTCGTCCTCGCTGCGTGCAGCTCGGGGCAGCCGGCGGCCGAACCGACTGCCGCCCCGGCTGAGCCGACTGCTGCTGCGGCTGAGCCGACCGCTGCTCCTGCCGAGCCGACCCAGGCGCCAGCCGAAGCGGCCGAGCCGACCCAGGCGGCTGAGGCGCCGACCTCTGCTCCGGCGGGCCAGGCGCCGACACCAGCTCCGGCGCCGGCGGCCGGCGGCCGGCTGCAAGCGGTGAAGGACCGCGGCACCCTGATCTGCGGCGTCAACGGCGGGCTGCCGGGCTTCAGCAACCTTGAGGCGAACGGCGAGTACACCGGCTTCGACGCCGACTTCTGCCGGGTAGTGGCCGCGGCCGTCCTCGGCGATGCCCAGGCGGTCGAGTTCCGGCCGCTGTCCACGCAGGAGCGCTTCACCGCCGTCCAGTCCGGCGAGGTGGACGTGCTGTTCCGCAACACGACGTGGACCATCAGCCGGGACAGCTCGGTGGGCATGGATTTCGGGCCGACGACCTTCTACGACGGCCAGGGCATTATGGTCCGCCGGGACCTGAACGCCACCACGCTCGAGGATCTCGACGGCGGCACGATCTGCGTGCAGAGCGGCACCACCACCGAGCTCAACCTGACCGACCAGTTCCGGGCGCGCGGGATCAGCTTCACCCCGGTGGTGTTCGAGGAGATCGACCCGACCTACCAGGCGTATGACGAGGGGCGCTGCGACGCGGTGACCAGCGACCGCTCGCAGCTGATCGCCCGCCGCACGACGATGCAGAACCCCGACGAGCACGTGATCCTGGACGTGGTGATCTCCAAGGAGCCGCTCGGCCCGGCGGTGGCGCAGGGCGACAGCCAGTGGCGCGACGTCGTCACCTGGGCGGTCTACGCGACGATCGCGGCCGAGGAGTTCGGCATCAACTCCGGCAACGTGCAGGAGTTCCTCTCGTCGGAGAACCCCGACATCCGGCGCTTCCTGGGCGTCGAGGGCGACCTTGGCCCGGGCATCGGGCTCGACCCGGACTTCACCGTGAACATCATCGAGGGGGTCGGCAACTACGGCGAGATCTACGACCGCAACCTCGGGCCGAACACGCCCTTCAACCTCGAGCGCGGGCCGAACGCGCTGTGGACCGAGGGCGGCCTGATGTACGCGCCGCCGTTCCGCTAGTTCCTGGCGGGAGGGCTGTGCCCCTCCATGGACGTTCGCCTCCGCCGCTCTGCTGCGACACGTCGCCGCGGAGCGGCGGAGCAGCGGCTTCGGGGGCGGCGAATGCTCCCCCGAGGCCCACTACTGCGCAACACCTGACTGTGAGCTGTGTCTGCGGCGAACCGTGACACGCAGGCACGCTCGTGCTGCACCACCTGTTGAGGGGAGCGGATGAGCGTCCGGGGAACGACAGCGGGGGCGACGAGCATCCCATTCTGGCGCAACGTGCGCGTGCTGTCCTGGATCGGCCAGGCGGCCTTCCTGTTGCTCGTGGCGCTGGTCGCGGCGTGGCTCTACGGGAACGTCACCGCCGGGATGCAGCGGATCGGGATCGGGGGCGGCTACGGCTTCCTGAACCAGAGCGCCGGCTTCGAGATCGGCGTCAAGCCGGTCCCGTACACGCCGCAGGACAGCTACTGGCGCGCGTTTCTGGTGGGCGTGCTGAACACGCTCTCGGTGACGGTGCTCGGCATCGTGCTCGCGACGATCCTCGGGCTGCTCATGGGCATCGCCCAGCTGTCCAGCAACTGGCTGATCGCCAGGCTGGCGCAGGCGTACGTGGCGATCTTCCGCAACACGCCGCTGCTGGTGCAGCTGCTGTTCTGGTACCTGGCGGTGTTCCTGCGCCTGCCGCGCGTGCAGGAGGCGATCGCTCTGCCGGGGCCGATCTACCTGAGCAACCGCGGCGTCACGATGGTCGGCCTGGTGCCGACGGAGAGCTTCGGCGTCTGGCTGCTGCTGGTGCTGGTTGGGGTGGCGGCCAGCGCGGCGCTGTGGTACTTCCTGCGGCGCGCGCAGGAGCGCACCGGCCTCCAGAGCCCGCGCTTCCTGCTGGCCCTGCTCGTCGTGGCGCTCGTCGCTGTGGCCGGCTGGCTGGTGCTGGCGCCCTCCCCGCTCGCGGTGGAGGTGCCCGAGCGGCGCGGGCTGAACTTCCGCGGCGGGTGGCAGTTCGTGCCCGAGTACGCCGCCCTGCTGCTGGGCCTGGTGGTCTACACCGGCACGTTCATCGCCGAGAACGTGCGCGCCGGCATCCAGGGCGTCGCCCGGGGGCAGACCGAGGCCGCGCAGGCGCTCGGCCTCAGCCGCGGGCAGGTCCTGCGCCTGGTGGTGCTGCCGCAGGCGCTGCGGATCATCATCCCGCCGACGACCAGCCAGTACCTCAACCTGGCGAAGAACTCCAGCCTGGCGATCGCGATCGGCTTCCCCGATCTGTTCAACGTCTCGCGGACGATCACCAACCAGACCGGGCAGGTGATCCAGATGATCGGGCTGATTATGGCCAGCTACCTGGCGATCAGCCTGACAACCTCGCTGCTCATGAACCTGTACAACCGGCGCGTGCGCCTGGTCGAGAGGTAGGCCGTGGCGACGATCGGCGAAACTCTGGGGCCGCCGCGCGAGCGCATTGACCCGCTGCGCTGGGTGCGGCAGAATCTCTTCAACAGCTGGTACAACGGGCTGCTCACGCTGCTGGCGCTGGCGCTGCTCGCAGCTTTGCTGCGCTCTGTGCTGACCTGGGCGCTGTCGCAGGCCGACTGGGCCGTGGTCGCGGTCAACCTGCGCCTGCTGATGGTCGGCACGTTCCCGTCCGAGCAGATCTGGCGGGTGTGGCTGTGCGTGCTGCTCGCCGCGACGCTGCTGGGGCTGAGCTGGGGCCTCTGGCCGAACGTGGCGCGCGCGGTGGGCGCGGCCGCCTGCGCCGCCAGCTTCCTGCTGGCGCTGCTGCCGTTCGCCCCCACGAGCCGCGGGCTCCTGGCGCTGTGCGGCGCCCTGATCCTCGGCGGGATGATCGCCGGCCGCCGCCTGTCCATCCCGCGTGCCGACGGGACCGGGCGGCGCGCGGGGGCCTGGGTGGCGGGCGCCTGGCTGCTGCTGCTGCCGCTGGTGATCTACCTGCTGCGCGGCGGCCTCGTGTTGCCGGCGATCCCCACCAGCCGCTGGGGCGGGCTGCTGCTGACGCTGCTGCTGGCGATCGTCGCGATCGTCTTCTCGTTCCCGCTCGGGGTGCTGCTGGCGATCGGGCGCCGCAGCAGCCTGCCGGTGATCCGGCTGTTCTGCACCCTGTACATCGAGCTGATCCGCGGCGTGCCGCTGATCACCGTGCTGTTCATGATGCAGATCATGCTGCCGCTGTTCGTCCCCGGCGGCGAGAGCATCGACAACGTCGCGCGGGCGATGGTCGGCTTCACGATCTTCACGGCGGCCTACATCGCCGAGAACGTGCGCGGCGGCCTGCAGGCGATCCCGCGCGGCCAGGAGGAGGCGGCGCGCGCGCTCGGCCTCAACCCGCTGCTCACGATGGGGATGATCGTGCTGCCGCAGGCGCTGCGGATCGTGATCCCGGCCAACGTCGGCCAGTTCATCAGCCTGTTCAAGGACACGTCGCTGGTGGCGGTGGCCGGGCTGCTGGACCTGCTGGGCATCGCGCGCAGCGTCCTGGCGCAGTCGGAGTTCCTCGGGCGGCAGTCCGAGGTGCTGCTGTTCGTCGCGCTGGTCTACTGGGTCTTCGCCTACTCGCTCACCTACGTCAGCCGGCGGCTGGAAGAGGCGCTGGGGGTCGGGCAGCGCTAGGTGCGGCCCACGTTGTCTCGCGGTAACCAAATCTTAGGAGCACTATGAGCGGCGATGCGCGCAAGGATCTGAGCCAGGCCGAGGAGATCATCATCTGCCGCGATGTCCACAAGTGGTACGGTGACTTCCACGCGCTGAAGGGGGTCAGCGCCTCGGTCAGGAAGGGCGAGGTCGTGGTGGTCTTCGGCCCCTCGGGCTCCGGGAAGTCGACCTTCATCCGCTGCATCAACCGGCTGGAGGCACACCAGCGCGGGCAGATCATCGTCGACGGCATCGAGCTGACCGACGACCTGCGCAACATCGAGGCGATCCGCAGCGAGGTCGGGATGGTCTTCCAGCAGTTCAACCTCTTCCCACACCTCACCGTGCTGCAGAACGTCACGCTGGCGCCGATCTGGGTGCGCCGCTGGCCCAGGGCGCGCGCCGAGGAGGTGGCGATGGAGCTGCTGCGGCGGGTCGGGATCGAGGAGCAGGCGCGCAAGTACCCCGGCCAGCTCTCGGGCGGCCAGCAGCAGCGCGTGGCGATCGCGCGGGCGCTGGCGATGCAGCCGAAGATCATGCTCTTCGACGAGCCGACCTCGGCGCTCGACCCGGAGATGATCAAGGAGGTGCTCGACGTCATGATCGAGCTGGCCGAGAGCGGCATGACCATGGTCGTGGTGACGCACGAGATGAGCTTCGCCCGCCAGGTCGCCGACCGCATGATCTTCTTCGACAACGGGATGATCGTCGAGGAGGGCACCCCCCAGCAGATCTTCTCGGCCCCCACTGAGGAGCGCACCAAGCTGTTCCTGAGCCAGATCCTGTAGCCGCCGCCCGGGCCTGCCGGGCGTTTTCGCGGAAAGAGAAAAGACCCGCAACAATGCGGGTCTTTTCTACTCAGGTGTGGCGGAGCCGACGGGATTCGAACCCGCGATCCCAGCCTTGACAGGGCTGTATGTTAACCACTACACCACGGCTCCAGTGGTGACCCCAGCGGGATTCGAACCCGCGATCTCCACCTTGAGAGGGTGGCGTCCTAGGCCGCTAGACGATGGGGCCATTCACTTTGATTGCGGGCAGGTTTCCCTCGCCCGCAACGGACGTGAGTATAGCATACATTGGGGGAAAACGCAAATCGCATACGCGCGCGCAGAATCGAGCAGAATCCCCCCGCCAGCCGGCAGCCCTCCCCTAGGCCTCGTCGAGCTCGACGAGCACGGCGCCCTTGGCGACGAGCGCGCCGGGCGCGGCGTTGAGCCGGCGCACCACGCCGGCGTACGGCGCGGCGACGATATGCTCCATCTTCATCGCCTCGAGCACCACCAGCGGCTGGTGGGCTGCCACCTCCTGCCCCTCGCGGACGTGCACCCTGACCACGGTGCCGGGCATCGGCGCGGCCAGGCTGGCCTGGCTGTGCGCTGAGCCGCCGCGCGCCCCGGCGGCGTCGATGTCGGGCGGCGCTTGCGGCGCGACGCGGTAGGCGTCGCCGCGCCAGTGGATGAGGAGGTCGCCGCCGTCGCGGGCGATGCGGAAGCGCTCGACCCGCTCCTGCCAGGCGCCCTGCCCCTCCGGCCGCAGCTCGGCGATCGACAGCGTGAGGCTGTGCGCTTCGGCCGCCAGGACGCGCGCCCGGTAGGCGGTGCCCGCGGCGGTCACCTGCCACGCGTCTCGCTCGGGAAGGAGCGTCAGGACGTGCTCGGCGCCGCCGGCGCTGTAGCGCGCCTCCGCCGGCTCGCCGTTCGGGCGCCAGCCGCGGATGTCCCACGGGTTCGCTGGCGGGCGGGCCCGCTGCTCGTGGGCCTCGCGGAGGGCCGCGGCGAGCAGCACCGGCGGGGGGATATCCGGCGCGCTGATGAGCTGCGCCGGCTGATACTCTTCGAGAAAGGCGGTGGTGGTCTCGCCCGCGGCGAAGGCCGGGTGCGCGGCGATCGCCCGCAGCAGCGGCAGGTTGGTGGTGACGCCGAGGGCGACGTAGCGCTCCAGCGCCCGGCGCAGCAGCCCGACCGCCGCCGGCCGGTCGTCGGCGTGGACGATCAGCTTGGCGAACATCGGGTCGTAGTGGACGGTCAGCTCGTCGCCGCTCTCCACGCCGGCGTCGCTGCGGATGCCGGGGCCGGCGGGCGGCTCGAAGAGCGCGAGGCGCCCGGCCGCCGGCAGGAACGTGACCGGGTCCTCGGCGCAGATGCGCACCTCGATCGCGTGGCCGCGCTGGACGAGGTCCTCCTGGCGGAACGGCAGCCGGGCGCCGGCGGCGATCGCGAGCTGGAGCTGCACCAGGTCTAGACCGGCCACCGCCTCGGTGACCGGGTGCTCCACCTGGATGCGGGTGTTCATCTCCAGGAAGTAGAACGCCGGCGGCCCCGATCCGCCTGCGTCCAGCAGAAACTCGACGGTGCCGGCATTGACATAGCCGGCGGCCCTCGCCAGGCGCACCGCGGCGTCGCCCATCGCGGCGCGCAGGTCAGGCGTGAGGGCCGGCGACGGGCTCTCCTCGACGATCTTCTGGTAGCGGCGCTGGATCGAGCACTCGCGCTCGAACAGGTGGACGACGTTGCCGTGGGCGTCGGCGAGCACCTGGATCTCGACGTGGCGCGGGCGCTCGATGAGCCGCTCCAGGAACACCGCGCCGTCGCCGAAGGCCGCCTGCGCCTCCCGCCGGGCGCTCTCCAGCGCCTCATCGAGCTCGGCGCGGTCGCGGACGACGCGCATCCCGCGCCCGCCGCCGCCCGCGCTGGCCTTGATCAGCAGCGGGAAGCCGATCCGCTCCGCCTCGCGGCGCAGCGTCTCGGTGCGCTGGTCGTCGCCGGCGTAGCCGGGGACCGTTGGCACGCCGGCGGTCTGCGCGAGGCGCTTGGCGGCCGTCTTCGAGCCCATCAGCTCGATCGCCGCGGCCGGCGGGCCGACGAACACCAGCCCGGCCTCCTGGCACGCCCGCGCGAAGTGCGCGCGCTCGGCGAGGAACCCGTAGCCGGGGTGCACCGCCTGCGCCCCGATACGGCGCGCCAGCGCGACGATCCGCTCCGCGTCCAGGTAGCTCTGGGCGGCGGGGGCTGGGCCGATCAGGTGGGCCTCGTCCGCCAGGCGCACGTGCAGCGCGTCGCGGTCCGCCTCGCTGTACACGGCGGCCGTGGCGATGCCGAGCGCGCGGCAGGTGCGCATAATGCGGACCGCGATCTCGCCGCGGTTGGCGATCAGGAGCTTGTCGAAGTACATCTACGTCGTGAGAACCACTGCGTTCTGCGACGGGTCGCGGACGAGCGCGCCCTCCGCGCGCTCCTCGAGCGGGAGCCCGGCCTGGCGCACCCGCTCGAGCACCGCCTCGAGCGCGGCCTGGTTCGGCAGGCGCACTTCGAAGAAGCGCAGCCCGGCCATATCCGGCGCCGGCGGCGGCGCGCCGCGCCCGGCCCAGATGTTATAGCCCAGGTGGTGGTGATACCCGCCGGCGGACACGAACTCGGCCGAGTTGCCGAAGCTCTGCATCAGCTCGAAGCCGAGCACGCCGACGTAGAAGTCGCGCGCCGCCCGCAGATCCGCGACGTGCAGGTGCATGTGCCCGATCGTCGTCGCGGGGTCGACGCTGTATGCGCCAGGCGCCCACGTGTCGGTGGCGGCGTCGAGCTCCGCCAGCAGCCCGTCCAGGTCGAGCGGGTCGACCGTCATGCGCAGCTCCTGGCCGGCGCGCGGCCACTCTGCGCGCGGGCGGTCGCGGTAGATCTCGATCCCGTTGCCGTCCGGGTCGGCCAGGTAGAGCGCCTCGCTCACCGCGTGGTCCGAGGCGCCCTGGAGCGGCACGCGCAGCTGGGCGAGACGCACGAGCGCGCGCGCCAGATCGCGGCGCGATGGGACGAGCACGGCGAAGTGGTAGAGGCCGGTGACGCCGCGCGCCGGGCGCGCCCCCGGCTGCTCCTCCAGCGTGAGCAGGTCCGGGCCGCCGGCGCCGAGCGCGGCGAAGGGCCCCTCCCGCCGGTGGAGCCGGAGGCCGAGCGCCTCCTGGTAGAAGGCCAGCGAGCGGTCGAGGTTCGCGACCGCCAGGCGCACCGCGCCGATGCGTGTGTCGGGGTGGATCGGCTCAACCGGTGCCATCTTGAAGCCTCCTCGCTCTGTAGCCACCGAGCACCGACTCCGGCGGCGCGTGGGTGGGTTGTGGATATCAGTCGCCGGGCTGCGCCCTATCGCCAGCGCTGCGCAGCCGTTCGCTGGCGGAGATCAGATCCCGCACCAGCCCTGCCGCCACCCGGTCGAACGGCCCGCCGCCGCTCCGCAGCGCCGTGCCCACGATCGCGCCGTCGGCGTGCGGAAGCAGCGCCGGGGCGTTCGCGCCCGTCAGGCCGCTGCCGATCAGCACCGGGATGCCGCCCGCGCGTGCCGCGGCCAGGTCCTCGGCCGCCGGCGCGACCCCGGTTGCGCTCCCAGTGACGACCACGGCATCTGCGCCGTGTTCGGCGGCCTGCAGCGCCGAGCGCGCGAGCGGCTTGCCCTCCTCCAGCAGCGTGCTGTACTTGACCTGGATGTCGGCGAAGATCGCCAGGTGCGCGGCGCCGAGCGCTGCCCGGTAGGCCAGCACCGCCTCGGGCTCAGGCTCGATGACCCCCGCCGCGATGCGCACCCGGTCCACGAAGAAGTCCAGCCGCACGAAGTGTGCCTGCGACGCAGCCGCCACCGCGATCGAGGCGCGCCAGTCGTTCAGCAGCACCTGGACGCCGACTGGCACCGCGGCGCGCCCGACCACCGCGTCGGTCACGCGGGTCATGGCGGCCACGATCTCGGGGCCGACGGTGAGCTGGTGCGGGCGGTCGAAGTCGTTCTCGACCAGCACCCCGTCGGCGCCGCCGCGCTGGAGCGCCTCCAGGTCGGCCAGCGCCGCCGCGATCACGTCGGGCAGCGGCGGAGCGCCGGCGCAGCCGGGCAGCGGCGGGAGCGAGATCATGCCGATGATCGGCCGCCGCGTGCGGAACAGGTCGTGGAACCGTGTGCGCCTGTCAGCCATCGGTCGCGCCGTAGTGGCCTATCACCTGCGCGGCGCGCGTGGCGCCGGCGTGCAGCGCCCGCCGCAGATCGCCGTCCGCGCAGTAGGACAGCGTGAACGCGGCCTGGAACGCGTCGCCGGCGCCGGTCGTGTCCAGCGTCTCGCGCGCGGGGAGCGCCGGCTGGTACAGGCGCTCCTCGCCCGCGAGCGCCACGCTCCCCTGCGCCCCGAGCGTGACGACGATCACCCCGCGGGACGAGCGCGCGAGCGGGGCCAGCGCCTCGACGGTGTCCTCGCCGCCGCTGAGGAACGCCAGGTCGAGCTGCGACAGGTAGCGCTGGAGCTCGCGCAGCCCGTCCCCGAGGTCCGCGCCGTCGAGGAAGTCCGCCGCGCGCCGCCCGGCGAACGAGCGGTCCTCGAGCACCGGCCGCACGAGGTGCTCGATCTGGCGGAACACCGGCACGGCGACGACGTCGAAGCCGCGGATGTAGTCCAGGTCGGCGTCGGAGAGGCGCAGGTCGGCGAGGACGCCGGGGTGGTAGCCGCCGGGTGGGAAGACCCGCTCGCCGCCCGGCCGCAGGTGGATCTTCTGGCGCGCGGTCATTCCCGCCAGCGTGCGCACGTGGGCGTCCTCGACCTGCGCGCGGGCGAGCTTCGCGCGCACGAGCGCCGCGCCGGCGTCGTCTCCGGTGGCGCTCACCAGCCCGACGCGCGCGGCGCCGAGCTGGCGGGCGTTCACGGCGAAGTTGAGCGAGATGCCGCCCACCAGCTCGCGGCCCTGGTCGAGGTAGTGGTCGACCGTGATCTCGCCGACGCAGACGACACTGGTCACTCCCCCTTCACCTGGGTCCAGATGTCGTTGAACACCTCCGTCGCCTCGTTGTGCTCGATCCACTCCAGCCGCTCGAGCGTCTCGGCGTCCGGCGCGAACCCCTGCGCGTACAGGTCGCGGATCTCCTGCGACAGCAGCGGGACCGCGTCCTTGTTCGGCGTGAGGTAGCCGACGTACTCGGTGTTGCGGGCGGCGATGTCCGGGCGCATCAGGAAGTTGATGAAGACGTGCGCGGTGTAGGCGTTGGGCGAGTCAGCCAGGATCGCCAGGTTGTCCATCCAGATCGTGCCGCCCTCCTTGGGGATCACGAACCCGATGTTCGGGTTGCCGTCGAACTCGTCCTCCAGGCCGTTGCGCGCCTGCATCGCGTCGCCGCTCCAGGCGTGGGCGATCGCCAGCTCCTCGCTGGCCAGCTCGCGGTTCACGTCGTCGATGTTGTACTCGATCAGCGGCTTCTGCTCGATCAGCAGCCGCTGGGCCTCCGCCAGCGCCGCCGGGTCGGTCTCGTTCAGCGAGTAGCCGAGGTACTTGAGCGCGGCGCCGATCGTCTCGCGCGCCTCGTCGAGCATGCTGGCCCGCGCCCCATCGTTCGCGCGCTTCATCGCCTCCAGCTGGGCCGGGTCGAACAGCGCCGCCCAGCTATCCACGCCGTTGGGGTAGACCTGTGTGTTGTAGGCGATCCCGGTCGTGCCGTAGAAGTAGGGCACCGAGTACACGTTGCCCGGGTCGAAGTACTTGTCGAGCAGCTCCGGGTCGATGTGCACGAGGTTCGGCAGCAGCGACTTGTCGAGCGGGGCGAGCAGGTCGTCGCTGACCATGATCTGGATGGCGTAGTCCGAGGGCACGACGATGTCGTAGTCCGGCACGGCGAGCACCTTGGCGATCATCTCCTCGTTGGAGGGGAAGATGTCCAGGACGACGCTGACGCCGTACTCTTGCTCGAACTCTTCGATGATGGACGGGTCGATGTAGTCGCCCCAGTTGAAGATCCGCAGCTCGGACGAGAGCTGCGAGCGGTCAACCTCGAGCTCGCCCGTCGCCGGGGCGGCGGGTGCCTCGGCGGGAGCTTCGGCAGGGGCCTCGGCCGTGGCCGCCGGGGCGGCGGTCGGCTCGGCGGGTGCCTCAGCGGCTGGCGTGGCGGCCGGCTGCGCTCCGCCGCAGGCCGCGAGCAACGCTGCTACCACGAGCAGCGTGACGAGTCTCAGGCGCACCATGGGTCCTCCTTGAGCATCTGTCCGGATCTGCCGGGAGTTCGCGGTCGCCCTGGCGTGCATCCAGGGCGCTCCGCTGAGAGGTGTGGCGGGCGCCGCCCTCCACACATTGCCTAACCTGACGCGACGTATGCGATGACGCTGCCCCGCGCCCTGTAAAAGGGTTCGGGGCGACGAAACCTCCCTGGGAACCCTGCTTCCGCGGCTCTGCGGTGGAGAAGAAGCGTCCGTGGAGGGCTGCAGGCCCTTCCACACTGAGCGAAGGCGGCGGAGACGAGGAGCGTGGCAGGCTCGCCCTCCGAGCCTCATCTGGCCGATGGCGCCAGCGGGACGGTCACGTCCGCCGCTGCACGAACTGCGACAGGAACACCAGCGTCATCGAGATCGCCAGCATGATCGTCGAGATCGCGTTGATCTTGGGCGTGACCGCTCGCTTGACCTGGCTGTAGACCTCCACCGGGAGCAGCGAGACGCCGGAGCCGGTGGTGAAGAAGCTGATGATGAAGTCGTCCAGCGAGAGCGTGAACGCCAGCAGCGCCCCGCCGATGATGCCCGGCAGGATGAGCGGGAACGTGATGTGCCAGAACGTCTGCCACTCGTTCGCGCCGAGGTCCTGGGCCGCCTCCTCGAGGCGCCGGTCGAAGCCCTTGAGGCTGGCGCGCACCACCACCACCACGAACGAGATGTTGAAGGCGATGTGCGACAGCGTGACGGTCGTGAGGCTCAGGCGCAGCCGGATGCCGAACAGCGCCTCCAGGATGCCGAACGAGAAGGTGAAGAACGCCAGCAGCGCCAGCGCCATCACGATCTCCGGGATGACGATCGGCAGGTAGAGCAGGGCGTCCAGCCCGGTGCGGCCGCGGAACCGGTAGCGCTCCATCGCCAGCGCGGTGGTGGTGCCGATCACCGTGGAGACCAGCGTGGAGATCAGCGCCACGATCAGGGTGTTGACCGCGCCGCCCATCAGCCGCTCGTCGGCGAGCAGCCTGCGGTACCACTCGAAGGTGAACCCCGTCCAGCGCACCCCGAAGCTGTCCTGCGTGAACGAGAAGATCACCAGGATGACGATCGGCAGGTACAGGAACGCGTACACCAGCGCCGAGTGCAGCCCGAGCAGCGCATCCCCGGTCGAGCGGCGGCCGGAGCTGATCGCGTGGGTGGCCGGGCGGGCCTGGCTTGAGAGCTCGATCATCGGTCACCTATCATCTTCGGTCGTCACCCGGAAGTAGACGATGATAGCGATCGTGAGCACGGCCATGAAGGTGATCGCCAGGGCGGAGCCGAGCGGCCAGTTGGGCGGGTTGGCGCGGGTGAACAGGCGCTGCAGCAGGTTGCCGAGCAGGTCCACCTTGGCGCCGCCCAGCAGGTCCGAGACGACGAACTGGCCGACGGTGGGGATGAACACCAGCACCGAGCCGGCCGCCACGCCCGGCATGGTGAGCGGCAGCATCACCCGCCGGAACGCGCTCCACCAGCCGGCGCCCAGGTCGCTCGCCGCCTCCATCAGCGTGAAGTCGAAGCGCGCCAGCGAGGCGTAGAGCGGCAGCACCATGAACGGCAGCTCGCCGTACACCAGCCCCACCAGCACCGCGCCCTCGGATGGGTAGAGCGCCTGGCGCGGCAGCCCGAGCGCCTGGATCGCGCTGTTGATCAGCCCGTTGTTGCTGAGCAGGATCATCCAGGCGTAGGTGCGCACGAGGAAGTTGGTCCAGAACGGGATGAGGATCAGGAACAGCAGCGCGGTGCGCACGCCCGGCTGCTGGCGCACGACGAACAGCGCCAGCGGGTAGCCGATCACCAGGCAGATCGCGGTGGTGAGCACGGCGATCCAGATCGAGCGCACGTAGGCGTTGATGTAGATGTCGCGCGTGAACAGGGTGATGTAGTTGTTCAGCGTGAACGTCCACTCGACCCGCGCGCCGCGCCCGGGGACAGCGAAGCTGTAGAGCACGATCACCAGCAGCGGGACGGCGAAGAACAGAGTCAGGTAGAACAGGCCGGGGAACAGCAGCAGGCGAAGCTGGCCGCGCTCCTTCCGTTCGACGCTGGAGAACGTGTCAGCGCTCATTTCCTCCCCTCTCGTCGCACGTCGGCCGCCGGCGCGCGCCTGCGGCCGATCGAAGCGCCCAGCGCCTCGATGTACACCCGAGCACGTGTAGACGTGCAACGTCCCAGCGCGTGCCTACTCGGTAAGCACCAGCGCGTTCTCGGCCGGCCACCACAGGTAGCCGCTCTCGCCCGGCTGCCAGTACTCGTTGCGGTCGAGCGTGGAGCGGCTGTTCTGCTCCCACACGTCGAAGAGCCGCTCGGAGCCCAGACGCACAATAATCCGCGTGTCGCTGCCGATGTAGGCCACCTGCTCCACCGTCACCCGGAAGCAGTTGGCGGTGCCGGGGGCCGGCTCATGCACCGAGAGGAAGGCCTTCTCGGGCCGGATCGAGACGACGGCCTCGCTTCCGGACGCGAGCTGCACGTTTCCCTGCGCCCGCAGCGTCAGGCCGTCGCCGGTCTCGAGGGTGGTCACGAGCCCGTTCGACGTGCCGCTGCGCTCGACGGCGCGGACCCTGCCCGACAGGAAGTTCGCCTCGCCGATGAAGTCGGCGACGAAGCGGCAGTTCGGCCGCTCGTAGATCTCCGTCGGCGTCCCGACCTGCAGGACCTTGCCGGCGTTCATCACGGCGATCCGGTCGCTCATCGTGAGCGCCTCTTCCTGGTCGTGCGTGACGAAGATGAAGGTGATGCCGACGCGTTGCTGCAGGCTCTTGAGCTCGATCTGCATCTCCTTGCGCAGCTTCTGGTCCAGCGCCCCCAGCGGCTCGTCGAGCAGCAGCACCGCCGGCTGGTTGACGAGCGCGCGGGCGAGGGCGACCCGCTGCTGCTGGCCGCCCGAGAGCTGGCGCGGGCGGCGGTTCTCGTAGCCGGAGAGCCGCACCAGCTCGAGCGCCTCCCGGACGCGCCGCTCGATATCCGCCCGCGCGACGCGCTTCATCTGTAGTCCGAAGGCCACGTTCTCGGCCACCGACATGTGCGGGAAGAGCGCGTAGGACTGGAAGACCGTGTTGACGTTGCGCTGGTAGGGGGGAGTGTTGCCGATCAGGCGGCCGCGCAGACGGATCTCGCCCGAGGTGGGGTACTCGAAGCCGGCGATCAGACGGAGCGTCGTGGTCTTGCCGCAGCCCGACGGGCCGAGCAGGGCGAAGAACTCGCCGTCGCGGATCTGTACGGTCACGTGGTCAACTGCCGTTACGTCACCGAAGCGCTTGACGATGTCACGCAGCTCGATGGCGATGCCGTTGCTCATCGCGCCTCTCTCAAGCCTGTCGTCGTAGAGTAGAACGATGAGGGATTATAGCATATCTCCATGCGGAAGGGGTGTCAGCGCGGCAGCGAAGCCGCCAGCGCCGGCATCCACATCCCGCACGAGTAGTCGTGCCGAACCACCCCCTTCCGGGGAGATGTGGCGGTCCGCGGCTGCCAGGGCTGCTTCTCGCCGCCCGGCAGGCCGCCAATCCACCACAGACCTATCTTCGCCTGAAGCGCTCCACGAACCTGTTTTCTGCTGGAAGAATGCAGGTTGCCTGCGAACCCGTTCCCCGCCAGGAAATCCGGCAGGCCGCAGGCCGCCCACGAACCTAGTTCCCGCCGGAAGACCGCAGGTTCTCCACGGACCTATTTTTGCCGGGAGGCCCGATGTGCCGCAGGCCGTTCACGAGCCTGTTTCCAGC
>CALJIC010000058.1 GCA_937974195.1 uncultured Roseiflexaceae bacterium
CGGGCAGGAGGGCCGGCGCCGGCCCTCCTACACCACCCGCGCCAGGGCCGCAGGCCCTGGACCCGCAAGAGAACGCGTACTGTGCCAGTCTGCCCGTTGTCATGCCCACCTCCACCGATGCCCGTGCCCCAAGCACAGACTGATACACTTCAATGCTTAGTGTGATTGAGACGAACGCCTGGTGGGCTGCAGCACAACGGGCAGTGCGGTTGAGACCTGGAGGTGCCCGGCCGGACGCGATGCGGCCCGCTTGACATCCCTCGGGGCGCGTGTGATAATCGCGCTGTAAATACTTATTTATTGACTATACATGAGATAATCATGAGCCCGATGGCCAAGCTACCGCTGACGATCGAGCATGCGCTGCTGGGGCTGCTGCGCGAGCGCCCGATCCACGCCTACGAGATCCACCAGATCCTGACGCGCCCTGAGGCGCTCGGCCTGGTCTGGCGCATCAAGCAGAGCCTGGTCTACGCCATGCTCGACCGGCTGGAGCAGGCCGGCTATATCAGCGCGTCGCTCGTGCCGCAGGACAGCCGCCCGCCCCGCAAGCTGCTCCACCTGACCCCGAGCGGCCGCGCGGCCTTCGAGCGCTGGCTGACGCTGCCCGTCGCGCACGGGCGCGACTTCCGCCTGGAGTTCCTCGCCAAGCTCTACTTTGCGCGCGAGGAGGACCCGGCGACCGCCACGCGCCTGCTGATGGCCCAGCGCGCCGCCTGCCAGGAGTGGCTGAGCGGGCTGCGCGCCCAGGCCGACACCCTGGCAGCCGAGCGCAGCTACGACTGGCTGGTGCTCCAGTTTCGCATCGGCCAGCTCGAGGCGATCGTCAGCTGGCTCGACACCTGCGAGGCGACGGTCACCGGCGCCTCCAGCCTGCCGTAGCCCCGCCAGCCCACCGAGCGATTCCTGGTAGCCTGTGTGAAAGGAGTGCCCTGTATGCGCCGCGCTCCTCGGGTGGCTCTTCTGGCCCTGGCGCTCTCCCTCGTCACCGCCTGCGGTGGCGCGCAGCCCGCCGCTGCCCCCGAGCCCGCCGGGGAGCTGACGGTGTTCGCCGCCGCCTCGCTCACCGAGGCCTTCACCGAGATCGGCGAGCAGTTCGAGGCCGCCAACAGCGCGGCGGTGACCTTCAACTTCGCCGGCTCCGACCAGCTCGCCGCCCAGATCAACGAGGGCGCGCCAGCCGACGTGTTCGCCTCGGCCAACCAGCGCCAGATGGATGTCGTGATCCAGTCCGGCGAAGTCGTCGGCGGCACCGAGCGCATCTTCGCCCGCAACCGCCTGGTCGTGATCTACCCCAGCGACAACCCCGGCGGGCTGACGACGCTCGCGGACCTGGCCAAACCCGGCCTGAAGCTCGTGCTGGCCAACCGGAGCGTCCCGGTCGGCGCCTACTCGCTCGACTTCCTGGCCAGAGCCTCGGCGCTGCCCGAGTACACCGCCGCGTTCAGCCCGACCGTCCTCGCCAACGTCGTCTCGTATGAGGAGAACGTCCGGGCGGTGCTGAGCAAGGTCGCGCTGGGCGAAGCCGACGCCGGGATCGTCTACACGACCGACGCCGCGAGCGTCACGGGCGGCGAGATCGCGACGCTCGACATCCCCGACGAGCTGAACACGATCGCGACCTACCCGATCGCCCCGCTCGCCCGCGCCCGGAGCCCCGAGCTGGCGCAGCGGTTCGTCGACTACGTGCTGGGGCCGGAGGGCCAGCAGGTGCTGGTCAAGCACGGCTTCATCCCCGCGATCGATAGCCCGACCGGCGCCTTCCGCAATCTAGGCCCGACGCCACCGCTATGACCGAGACACCGCTCAGCCGCGCGCGGGTGCTCGCCGCGCCACATCGCCAGCCCGCCAGCCGGCGCCAGATCGCCTGGCTGCTGCTCGGCAGCCTGCCGATGCTCGTGTTCCTGCTGGTGCCGCTCGTCGCCCTGCTGCTGCGCATCCCGCCGGCGCAGCTCCTGGCCAACCTGGGCAGCCGCGAGGTCACGCAGGCGATCAGCCTGAGCATGGTGACGACGGCCATCACGGTGGCGGTGTCGGTGCTGGCGGGCACGCCGCTGGCCTACCTGCTGGCGCGCCGCCGCTTCCGCGGGCGCACCGCCCTGGATACGCTGATCGACCTGCCGATGGTGCTGCCGCCCTCGGTGGCCGGCATCGCGCTGCTGGTGGCCTTCGGGCGGCGCGGGCTGGTGGGGCAGTACCTGAGCGTCGTGGGGGTCGAGCTGGCGTTCACCACGGCGGCGGTGGTGCTGGCGCAGGTGTTCGTCGCCGCGCCGTTCTACATCAAGGCGGCGGCGGCGGGGTTCGCCGGCGTGGACCGCGAGCTGGAGCAGGCGGCGGCGCTCGACGGCGCCGGCCCGCTGGAGGTGGCGCGCTACGTGACCGTGCCGCTGGCCTGGACCTCGCTGCTGGGCGGGGCGGTGATGACGTGGGCGCGGGCGCTGGGCGAGTTCGGCGCGACGATCATCTTCGCCGGCAACTTCGTCGGGCGCACGCAGACGATGCCGCTGGCGATCTACCAGGGCTTCGAGCAGGACCTGAACGTCGCGCTGACGCTGGCGGTGATCCTGCTGGCGGTCTCGTTCGGGATCCTGTTCGTGGTGCGGGGCGTGCTCCAGCAGCGCGTCTGAGCGGCAGGCGAACACGGCTGTCTCGCGCTCACCCCTCCGCCCCGCGCGCGGCGTGCGTGCTGCTGCGAGGCGTCCCCTGTCGGGGCGTAGCCCCGTGCCGCCTCACACGTCGCAGCGTGCGCGTTGCTGCGAGGCGGGCTCCGCCCCCTCGCGCTCCCTCGACCGGGGTAACACCCCTACTGCCTCACACGTCGCAGCGTGCGTGCTGCTGCGAGGCGGGCTCCGCCCCCTCGCGCTCCCTCGACCGGGGTGTAGCCCCACGGCCCCCTCGCGCTCTTCCTCGGTCGGGGTAACACCCCTACTGCCTCACACGTCGCAGCGTGCGTGCTGCTGCGAGGCG
>CALJIC010000059.1 GCA_937974195.1 uncultured Roseiflexaceae bacterium
GGTGCAGGAGGGCCGGCGCAGGCCCTCCTGCCCGGGTGCAGGGCACAGCGCCTGCATGAATGACAGCACAAGCAGCCCGGGTACAGAGCGACTGCATACCTCCTGTGAGATGTGGCGACTCGCACGATCGCGTAAGTTGTGTAACATGAACCGTTTTTATACTTGATGAAGGCCTTTTCATCACGTATAATCGGAAAGGCGATCAGGTCGGTTTTCGTTTCGCGTAGTGCTGCGCCGTCGCCTCGCCGACGGCGCTTTGTAGTATTGCGCCGCCACCCAAATCGGCCACAAAGGGAAGCTCCCATCTCGGCGCGACGCGCCACCCAAACATAGAACCAGGAGAGGGCAATGCCCGCGCAGCGACCCTACCGCGGGAAGCTTTATACCTGGCTCGTGATCACCACGCTGTTGCTCACGGACATCTTCCTCACGGCTGGCGTGCCTGGTCTGGCCCTACCCGGCGCCCTGCTGTCCGCCTCGGTGAGCCGGGCGGCGATCAGCCAGATCACGGTCACAACCACGGCGGATACGAGCGACGGCGATACCTCCTCGTTTGACGCGCTCGCAGCTGACCCTGGGGCCGACGGGAAGATCTCGCTGCGCGAGGCGATCGAGGCCGCCAACAGCACTCCGCCGGGCGACCGGCTCACGATCGCCTTCGCCATCCCCGAGAGCGATATCGGCTACCGCGACCCCGACGTCTGGGTGATCGAGCCCGCCGTACCCCTGCCGCCGCTCATCCGCGGCAATATCACGATCGACGGCTCGACCCAGCCCGGCAGCGATGATCACCCCAGCATCATCCTGGACGGCTACTACACAGCGCCCCAGGATGAGAGCAACGGGATCACGATCACCTCAGCCGGCAACATCATCCGCCGGCTCAGCATCATCGGCTTCTGGAACAGCGGCGTGCTGATCGACGGCCCGGATGCGAACGACAACCGCATCGAGGGCAGCACGATCGGCGTGAGCGCCTACGACTCGGCTGCCCCAGAGAACGGGTACGGCGTCGAGCTGCGCGGCGGCGCCAGCCAGAACCTGATCGGCGGCGACAGCCCCTCCGAGCGCAACATCATCTCCGGCAACTACTACTACGGCGTCTACATCCACGGCGCCGACACCGAGGAGAACGTCGTCGCTGGCAACTGGATCGGCCCCGGCCTCGATGGGCTCTGGGTGCTGAGCAACGAGCACGGCGTCGCGATCGAGGGCGGCGCCAGCCAGAACCTGATCGGCGGCGACAGCCCCTCCGAGCGCAACATCATCTCCGGCAACTACCGCTACGGCGTCTACATCCACGGTGCCGACACCGAGGAGAACGTCGTCGCCGGCAACTGGATCGGCCTCGGCACCGACGGCGTGAGCGAGCTCGGCAACGAGCGCGGCGTCGTGCTCGACGGCGGCACCACGGACAACGAGATCGGCCCCGACAATGTAATCTCCGACAACAAGATCGGGGTCGAGCTGACAGGCGGCGCGCACGATAACGAGATCTTCGGCAATATCGTCGGCCTCGGCGCCGACGGGCTGACCACGAGCGCGGTTGCGAACGACGCGACGACCTCGCTCGGCAACGACGACATCGGCATCGCGATCACCGGCGGCGCACACAATAACCAGGTCGGCGGCACCGCGGCCGAGCAGCGCAACGTGATCGCCAACAACGGAACGGCTCCCACCGACTACGGGTATGGGGTCTACCTGATCGGGTCGGGGACGAGCAACAACCGCATCCAGGGCAACTACATCGGCGTGAAGCGGACCGGCAGGGAGATCGGTGGCGGGAACCGGAGCCACGGCATCTACCTCGGGCTGGGGGCCAACAACAATCTGATCGGGGGCGACAAGCGCAGCGCCGGCAATGTGATCGCGTACAACGGCGAAGATGGGATCCACATCGGCTCCGAGGCGAACCAGGTAGCCTACAACTATATCGGCGTCGGCTCCGACGGCAGCACGCCGCTTGGCAACCAGCAGAACGGCGTGTTCGTCACAGGCAAGGCCAACACCATCGGCCCCGAGAACGTCGTCGCCTACAACCAGCGCTCGGGGGTCAACATCGAGGGCGCCGGGAACGACTCGGTCATCCGGGAGAACCAGCTGCACGACAACGATCGCTCGGGAGTCTGCCTGGCCGGTGTCTCGGCGGTGAAGGTCCTCGGCAACACGATCTTCCATAACGGCAGGAATACCGACGGGGGAGACAACTGCGACGTCCATGGCGGCGTGGTCGTTGCGTACAGCTCGCACTCGGATATCAGCGGCAACCAGATCATCGAGAACGACAGCTTTGGCATCCGCGTCATCGCCGGCATTGCCAACAGCATTCTCAGCAACAGCATCAGCGAGAACCGGCTGGCCGGCATCGTGCTCGAGCAGGGCGCCAACCGGGACCTGCCGCCGCCCACGATCCGCCTCACCAAGGAGGCGATCACCGGCACCGGATGCGCCAACTGCAAAGTCGAGATCTTCGCCGACAGCAACGATGAGGGCGCCTACCTGATCGACAGCGTCGCCGCCAACAGCGCCGGCGGCTTCTCCCTGCCATACGATCTGTCCCAGCTGCCTGAAACGAACATCACCGCCACCAACACCGACCCTCAGGGGAACACCTCCCCGTTCGCCCCGCCGGTCCGCACCGACGATATCGCCGACGAGGGCCAGGGGGGCCAGGTCGAGCCCGAGAAGGTCTTCCTGCCCATGGTCACCCGCTGAGCTTCCCTCCGCTCACTTTGTTCTTCTTGACACAAGCTCAAGAACGGCTATAATGCCAGTGCCCGTCAGATGCGCTGTGCAGCACCGTGCCGGCTGCCGCTGTGCGACCGACCGCGAACTGCCACGCCGGATCAGAGGAGCTTCACCCGATGCTCGCCGACTACCTGCCGATCCTGGTCATGTTTCTGGTGGCGGTGTTCATCGCCGTCTTCGTGATCGTCGTCTCACGCTACCTCGGCCCGCAGCGCCCGACCCGCCGCAAGCTCATGCCGTATGAGTCCGGCATGGAGCCGATCGGCCAGGCGCAGCGCCGCTTCCCCGTCAAGTTCAACCTCGTCGCGATGATCTTCATCCTGTTCGACATCGAGGTGATCTTCCTGTTCCCGTACGCCCTGGTGTACCGCGATCTGGGCGTGCCGGGGCTGATCGCGGCAGGCATCTTCTTCGTCGTCCTGGTGGTCGGCATGGTGTATGAGTGGAAGCGAGGAGCACTCGAGTGGGAATAGAAGAGAAAGCCGGCGATATGGGCATCGTCACCACCTCGCTTGAGACGGTGGTGAACTGGGGCCGCAGCAACGCGATGTGGCCGCTGCTGTTCGGGCTGGCGTGCTGCGCGATCGAGATGATGGGCGCCCAGGGCGCGAACTACGACCTGTCGCGCTTCGGCATGGAGATTAACCGCGCCTCGCCGCGCCAGGCGGATCTCATGATCGTCGCCGGGCGCGTGTCGCGCAAGATGGCCCCGGTGGTGCGCCGCCTGTACGACCAGATGAGCGACCCGAAGTGGGTGATCGCGATGGGCGACTGCGCGGCGTGCGGCGGCGTCTTCAACAACTACGCGATCGTCCAGGGCGTCGATGAGGTCATCCCGGTGGATGTGTACGTGGCCGGGTGCCCGCCGCGGCCGGAGGCGCTGATCGACGGTATCATGCGGCTGCACGAGAAGGTCAAGCGCACCCGCATCACCGGCGAGGTCCGCGAGCGGGAGGCTGTCTACGTTGGTTAGCGCGCTGCAGCGCCAACGCACATTCGACGTTCCGACGTTCCGACGCACGAGACACGAGAGACGGCATGGATAACAACACCGTGGTCGAACGGCTTCAGGCTGCTCTGCCGGACGCGATCACCGGGACGAGCGAGTTTCGTGGGCAGCTGAGCGTCTTCGTCAAGCGCGAGGCCCTCCTGGACGTCGTGCGCTTCCTCCGCGACGACCCTGAGCTGCAGTACAACTTCCTCGAGAACCTGTGCGGCGTGGACTACCTCGGCCGCGAGCCGCGCTTCGAGGTGGTCTACCACCTGCTCTCCTTCACCAACCACCACCGGGTGTGCCTCAAGGTCGGGGTGCCGGAGAGCGACCCGACGCTCCCGTCGCTCACCCCGATCTGGTCCACCGCCAACTGGCAGGAGCGCGAGGCGTACGATATGTTCGGCCTGGTGTTCACCGGCCACCCGAGCCTCGACCGCATCCTCATGCCCGAGGACTGGGAGGGCTTCCCGCTGCGCAAGGACGTGCCGCTCGGCTACGAAGAGGTGGCGTTCACCATCAACCAGGATCAGATCTACGCCCGCAAGCCGTTCGCCAAAGAGTGAGACATGCAGGCTGAAGAGTGAGTAACACTGCGCTGCTCACTGTTCATCGCGCACTCCTGAGGTAGCCATGACCACAGCTGTGATGCCGCCTCCGCTCGCCGAGCCCGCCGCCGTCGACGACGCCCGCGTCGCCTACCCGGTGCCGTCGCCGCGCGAGATCACCGCGCCGGCGCTGGCCGGCAAAGATGACACGATGGTGCTCAACATGGGGCCGCACCACCCGAGCACCCACGGCGTGCTGCGCCTGGTCGTCGAGCTCGACGGCGAGACGGTGGTCAACGTCGCCCCAGACATCGGCTTCCTCCACACCGGCATCGAGAAGACGATGGAGAGCAAGCAGTACCAGAAGGCGGTGGTCCTCACCGACCGCACCGACTACCTGGCGCCGCTCTCCAACAACCTCAGCTATGTCATGGCGGTGGAGAAGCTGCTGGGCTGCGAGGTGCCCGTGCGGGCGCAGACGGTCCGCGTGCTGCTCACCGAGCTGCAGCGCATCGCCAGCCACCTGGTCTGGCTCGGCACCCACGCGCTCGACCTGGCGGCGATGAGCGTCTTCCTGTACGGCATGCGCGAGCGCGAGCAGATCCTCGACATCTTCGAGCTGGTCTCCGGCGCCCGCATGATGACCAGCTACTTCCGCGTCGGCGGCCTGGCCTACGATGTGCCCGCGGAGTTCGCGCCCACCGTCGCCGAGTTCCTGCGGATCATGCCGGACCGGATCGACGAGTACGAGGACCTGCTGACCGGCAACCCGCTCTGGCTCGAGCGCACCCAGGGGGTCGGCGTGCTCACCACCGAGGCCGCCCTCCAGTACGGCGTCACCGGCCCGGCCCTGCGCGCAACTGGCGTCGCCTGGGACCTGCGCAAGGACATGCCCTACTGCGGCTACGAGACCTACGACTTCGCCATCCCCACCGCCAAGCACGGCGATATCTACGACCGCTACCTGGTCCGCGTCGCCGAGATGCGCGAGAGCGTCAAGATCTGCAAGCAGGCCCTCGAGCGCCTCGTCGAGATGGGGCCCGGCCCATACGTCACCAGCGACCGCAAGATCGCACCGCCGCCCAAGACTGAGATCACCCACAGCATGGAGTCGCTCATCCACCACTTCAAGCTGTGGACCGAGGGCTTCAAGCCGCCGCGCGGCGATGCCCTCGCGGCCGTCGAGTCGCCCCGCGGCGAGCTCGCCACCTACGTGGTGAGCGACGGCAGCCCCAAGCCGTACCGGGTCCACTTCCGGGCGCCCTCGTTCGTCAACCTGCAGGCGCTGCCCTACATGGCCAAGGGCCGCCTGGTCGCCGACCTGGTGGCGCTGATCGCCTCGATGGACCCGGTGCTGGGCGATGTAGACCGCTAACGAGTGCGAGGTGAGCGGGCAGCATGCTGCGCCCCGCACCTCTCACATTGCACGAAATAGAGAAGCAGATGTCGCTACGAGAGAAATACGGCTCCGAGATCGAGGCGATCGTCTCCCGCTACCCGCGGAAGCGCAGCGCGGTGCTGCCGCTGCTCTATATCGCCCAGGACGAGTACGGCTACCTGACCGAGCCCGCCGTGCGCGAGGTCGCCGAGATCCTCGACCTCCCGCCGACCGATGTCTTCGAGGTCGCCGGCTTCTACTCGCTGCTCTACGAGCAGCCGGTCGGCAAGTGGGTGCTGCAGGTGTGCGACGACGTGCCGTGCTGCTTCTGCGGCGGCGAGGAGCTCGTCGCCATGCTCGAGGAGAAGCTCGGCATCAAGGTAGACCAGACGACCGCCGACGGGATGTTCACCCTGCAGCGCGTCAAGTGCCTGGCGGACTGCAACAACGCGCCGCTGCTGCAGGCGAACCTCGAGTACTGCCGCAAGCTCGATACGCCTGAGAAGGTCGACGCCCTCCTCGCCCGGCTGCGCGAGCGCGCCGCCTCCGGCGAGCGCCTCAGCATCTCGGGCCGCTTCGCGGAAGACTGACTCTCCAGGCTGACGGGGTGGCTCGCTGGCACCGTGCGGGTTTCGGTGCCAACGAGCCGCCCCGTCGCGCTGTCCCCCACGCCCCAAGCTCGCCCAGCAGAACCCTCAGCTTCCGCAGCCCCAGCGCAGCTAAGCCATCGTTCTCACCAGCTCGCCCAGCCGCCCGGCGATCTGCTGGACTGGCACGTTGTGCCGGGCGCCGTCGTGTGGTACCATCTCGCGCCGTCAGGCGCCGCAGTCGCCCGCGGCCGCGCGGCTGAACAGCAACAGGCGCCTCGGAGCAGAGAAGGAGCCATCACCCGTGTTGGACCGCCCGCTCGACCAGTATGCCGCCATGCTGCCGCTGGAGGCGTGCGGCGAGCTTCGGACTTCCCCGCAGGGCCTGAGCGACGCTGAGGCGCGCGAGCGCCTGGCGCAGGTCGGCCCGAACACGATCAGCGACCTCGAGCAAACCTCGATCCTGCGGCGCCTGGCCGCGCCCTTCGCCAACTGGATCACAGCGATCCTGCTCGTCGCCGGCCTGCTCGCCTTCGTCAGCGGCACCCCGGTGATCGGCTGGGCGATCATCATCGTCGCGCTGCTCAACGGCCTCTTCACCGCCTGGCAGGAATACCTCGCCGAGCGCGAGATCGCCGCGCTGCGCAAGCTGCTCCCGCCCACAACCTACGTCCGCCGCTCCGGCCAGGTGCGCCAGGTGCCGACCGCCGAGATCGTTCCCGGCGACATCCTGCCGCTCAAGCCCGGCACGGTGGTCGTCGCCGACAGCTACCTGGTGGCCAGCGAGGGCATGCGCGTCAAGCAGACCTCGCTCACCGGCAACAGCGCGCCGGTCACCAAAGTCGCCGGCCCGATGCCCGACCCGACGCTCGCGCTCACCGAGCGGCCAAATCTGGTGCTCGCCGGCACGGTCGTCTTCGAGGGGCAGGGCAGCGCGATGGCCGTCGGCACGGGCATGCGCACGCTCCTGGGCCAGATCGCGGAGAGCACCGCCGCACTGCGGCCCGGCCAGAGCCCGCTCGGGCGCGCCCTCAGCTCGCTGGCTGCCACGATCACCCGCCTCGCGATCACCGCCGGGGTCGCGACCTTCGTGCTCAGCTACTTCGTCCAGGCGGTCGAGATCCGCGCCGCGATCATCTTCGCGATCGGCATGATCGTCGCCTTCGTGCCGGAGGGGCTGCTGCCCACCGTGAGCCTGGCGCTCGCGCTCGCCCGCCGCCGGCTGGACCGCGACGGCGTGATCGTCAAGCGGCTCGCCGGCGTCGAGAGCCTCGGCTCGGCCACGGTGCTCTGCCTGGACCGCACCGACACCCTCGGCTCAGGGGCGCTGGTGGCGCAGGAGCTCTGGGCCGGCGGCAGCCGCTTCCACGTCACCGGCGAGGGCTACGTGCCGCAGGGCTCGTTCCTGCGCGACGGCACGCCCGTCGACCCCGCCGCCGAGCCCGATCTCACCGCGCTGCTCCGCGCCGCCGCCCTCAGCGCCAGCGCGCGCCTCCTCCCGCCGGATGAGGAGCACAGCGGCTGGCACCTCCTCGGCGACCCGACCGAGGGCGCGCTGCTCGTCGCCGCCGCCAAGGCCGGCGCCCCCGCCGAGTACGCCGAGAGCGCCACGCGCCTGCAGACCTTCCCCTACGAGCCGCGCCGCCAGATGGCCGGCGTCGTCGTCGCGCCGCCCGAGGCCGACCGCCGGCCGCTGGCCGTTGTGCGCGGCAGCGCCAACGTCGTCCTACAGCACACCACGGCCATCCGCCGCGCCGGCGAGTCGCGGCCGCTCGACGACGCCACGCGGCGCGAGCTGCAGGCTCAGATCGACGCCTACGCTCGCACCGGGGCGCGGGTTGTGGCGCTCGCCGAGCGCCGGCTGGACCAGGAGATGGAGGGGGTCGGCTTCCGCCCGCGGGATGTCGAGCACGACCTGACGCTGCTCGGGCTCGTCGCCCTTCAGGAGCCGCCGCAGCCGCAGGTCGCCCAGCTGGTGCAGGGCTGCCGCCGCGCCGGGATCCGCGTCATCGTCGTCACCGGCTCCTACGGGCTGACGGCCGAGACCGCGGCGCGGCGGGCGGGCATCATCACCGCCCAGCGCGTGCGCATCATCACCGGCGCCGAGCTCGACCAGCTGAGCCGCGACGATCTGCTCCAGGCGCTCGCCCCCGGCGAGGAGGTGCTCTTCGCGCAGATGGACACCGAGCAGAAGCGCCGGGTCGTCCAGACGCTTCAGGAGCGCGGCGAGGTGGTGGCCTTCCTCGGCGACAGCATCAACGACGCGCCGGCGCTCAAGCAGGCCGACATCGGCGTCACGGTCGGCGCATCGGGCACCACCGTCGCGCTCGCCGCCGCCGATATGGTGCTCAACGCCGACCACCCGGCCGGGCTGCTGCTGGCCGTGGGCGAAGGGCGCACGATCTTCGGCAATATCCGCAAGGTCGCCACCTACATCTTCACCCACAACGTCGCCGAGACGGTCGCGATCGTCCTGAGCGCGCTCGCCGGCCTGCCGCTGCCGCTCACGGTGCTCCAGGTGCTGGCGATCGACCTCGGCACCGAGGTGCTGCCCTCGGTCGCGCTCAGCACCGAGGCCCCCGAGCCGGGCATCCTCGACCAGCCGCCGCGCGCCCGCTCGACGCCGCTGCTCGACCGCGAGGCGCTGGTGCGGGTCTTCGGCTGGCTTGGGCCGCTCGAGGGCGCGCTGGCGCTGATCGTCTACTTCATGGCGTTCTGGGCCGCTGGGTGGCGGCCGGGGGCGCCGCCGATCGCCGACGCGCTGGTCTACGCGCAGGCCACCACCCTCACCTACGCGGCGATCGTCCTCGCGCAGGTCGGCAACGCGTTCGCCAGCCGCACGCGCGACGCCTCGCTGTTCCAGGTGGGGCTGTTCAGCAACCGGGCGCTGCTGCTTGGGGTGCTCGCGTCGCTCGCGCTCATGCTGGCGCTGCTCTACACGCCGCCGCTCGCCAGGATCTTCGGCTTCGTGCCGCCCACCCCCGCGCAGTGGGCGCTGCTGGCCAGCTTCCCGTTCGTCATGCTGTTCGCCGAGGAGGGCCGCAAGTGGCTGGCCCGCCGGCGGGCGAGAAGCTAGCCCTCGATCTCCCGGATCGCCTCCTCCGGGCTCTTCCCGCCGAAGGCCACCTTCATCAGGCCCGGGAGATACTCGTCCATGATCTGCACCGCCGGGTAGATCGCGTTGCGGATCAGGTTGTCGCTGAGCAGCTCGCCCTCGAAGTCGAGGCTGCTCTTGTAGCGCACCTCGCCGTCGCGGAAGTCCATCTCGAAGTTGCCGATCCGCATGCCGTAGTTCGCCCGGGTGATGAACTCCGCCGCGGCCAGCCGCCGCTCCTCCGGCACCCTCACCCCGGCCACGGCGTAGAACAGGAACTGCTCCAGATCGACCCGCACGATCGCGTAGCAGCGCAGCTCGCCGCTCTCGCCGCTGTAGAACATACGGTAGCTGTAGGTGTCCTCCACCGGCTGCGGGAACCACCCGTCGGCGCTCAGGTAGCGCCCGAGCGCGGCGTAGGCTCGCAGGCCGTTCGCGTGCTCGCCCTCCGGCGCGGCGCCCTCTGCCCTGCCGTTCAGAGATGTGTTGTCCATCATCTGCTCCTGGTCAGCCTGCGAGTCCGTGGTATAGTGTTGGCCTATTATACGCCGGACCCCTCGTCCGCCTCGGTACGCGGAGAGGTGTGGAGGCCGCGAGCCCTCCCCAGACCGCTCCCACGCCTTTCGAACAACGCCGAAGGAGTGAGCTGTGACTCAGTACGAGATCCTGCCGCCCGAGAACTTCCTCGGGCTGGACCAGGAGCATAGCGCCTACGAGAGCAGCGCGGCGCTGATCCTGCCCATCCCCTACGAGGCCACCGTCAGCTACGGCCAGGGCGCCCGCGAGGGCCCGCGCGCCATCATCCACGCCTCGCGCCAGGTCGAGCTCTACGACCGCGAGCTAGATGATGAGCCGGCGCTGCGCTACGGCGTCCACACCCTCCCCGCGCTCGCGCCCGTCGGCAGCGGGCCGGAGCAGATGGTCGCCGCGATCGCCGCCTGCGCGGAGGAGCACCTGCGCACCGGCAAGCTGCTCGTTGGCCTCGGCGGGGAGCACACGGTGTCGGCCGGGATCGCGCGCGCCGTCCAGGCCGTCCACGGCCCATTCGTCCTGGTGCAGGTCGACGCCCACAGCGACCTGCGCGACGAGTACGAGGGCAGCCCGTACAGCCACGCCTGCGTCGCCAAGCGCGTGCTCGACATGGGCGCGCACATCGTCCAGCTCGGCATCCGCTCGATCTGCCGCGAGGAGATCGACCTGATCCGCGCCGAGCGCGAGCGGCTGCGCGTCTTCTTCGCCGAGGATGTCCACGCCGGCGGGCACCTGGCCGAGCTCGAGGCGCTGGTGCGCGGCCGCCCGGTCTTCCTGACGTTCGATGTGGACGGGCTCGATCCGGCGATCATGCCGGCTACGGGCACGCCTGAGCCGAACGGCCTCAGCTGGACCCAGGCGCTCGACATCATCCGCACCGTGGCGCGCGCGGCGCGCGTCGTCGCCGTGGACTGCGTCGAGCTCGCGCCGATCCCCGGCGCCCACGCCAGCGACTTCCTCGCCGCCAAGCTGGTCTACAAGACCCTGAGCCTGGTGCTCGCCGCGCGCACGTAGCCGGTCCAGCGGGGGCGCTGAGGACGCGAGGGTTAGGGGCGCAGCGCGCCGCGCCCCAACAGCTCCCCCGCCCGCAGCAGCAGCAGCGCGAGCAGCGCCGTCCGCGGCACGATGCTCGACACCCGGATGTACTCGCGCGGGCTGTGGTCGAGCCCGCCCACCGGCCCGAGCCCGTCCAGCACCGGCAGCCCCAGGCCGGCCAGCAGGTTGGCGTACGAGATGCCGCCGGTCGCCGCGTCGTTCACGCTGAAGCCCAGCTCCGCGGCGCACGCGCGGGTCAGCTCGGCCAGCGCCGCGATCTGCGGGGTGCGCGGCATCGGCGCCGCTGTCCACCCGCCGCTCAGCCGCGATGTCACCCCCGCGACCCCCGGCTCGGCGGCGACGCGCTCCATCGCCCGGAGCACCGGCTCGCGGTCCTCCGGGCGGGCGATGCGCACGTCGATCTCGGCGCAGGCGTAGTCCGGCACCACGTTCGGGCGCGTGCCGCCCCGCACCACCCCCACGTTCAGCGTCATCTCCGGGCACATGCCGTTGAGCGCCTGCAGCGCCACGATCTGGCGTGCCAGCGCCAGGATGGCGTTCGCGCCGCGCTCGGGCTCCACGCCGGCGTGCGCCGCCCGGCCGTGCGCCTCGAGCAGGAAGCTCCCGCCGCCCTTGCGCGCGCTCACGATGTCGCCGTTCTCGCGCGCCGCCTCGAGCACCAGCGCCATATCGTGGCCGGGCGCGATGTCGCGCAGCAGCGCCGCCGAGGCGCGCATGTCGGTCTCCTCGTCGCTGCCGCAGACGATGCTGATCGTCCCGATCGCCCCGAGCAGCCCCAGGTCCTCCAGCGCCGCCGCCGCGTACAGCGCCGAGAGCAGCCCGCTCTTGTTGTCGCAGCTCCCCGGCGCGAGCAGGATGTCGCCCTCGATCCGCAGCGGGCGCTCGGCCGCCACGCCGACCGGGTACACCGTGTCGAGGTGCGCCACCAGCAGCGCGCGCAGCCGCCCCGCGCCTCGCACCGTGACCACCACGCTGTCGCCGGCCGTGTCGTCCGAAAAGACCTGCGTGTCCCAGCCGCGCCGCTCAGCCCAGCGCCGCACCCACGCCGCCGCCTCGCTGACCCCCGCCTTGCTGTCGGTCGGGCACTCGATTGCGCACAGCTGGCGCAGCTCCTCCAGATAGGTCGCCTGCCGCGCCTCGAGGTAGGCGCTGAGGCTGGCCGCATCGCTTGAACGAGACATCGAAACCTCGGCTCATCTGAAACCAGTCGCCCGTATTGTAGCGGGAGCGCCGGTAGCGTGCGGCGCCGGTGAAGCTGCTGCCGCACCTCATCGAAGCGCTGGGCGATTCAAACTGTATTGAGTAACGATCGCTTTTTGCCTCATAGGAAAGACAAATGTATGAGTCGTAACTCTTGACGGATTGCTATGGGTGCGCTACAATTCGCACGAACAATATTTTTACGTTCCCCTGCGCGCCTCGCCCTCGTCCCGGTCAGGCAGGGGCGTTTGCGGTGTCCTGCAGCACGGTGCGTCGTACGCGGCGGGCGCGCGGTGATACTTGCCCGAAACTTCAGGCTAGACAATTAGCATATTTGTGCTATAATTTTCGGTACGAGGAAGAATGCCGTCGACACCACCGTGCGCCGAACGCTCACGCTCCTGCCGCTGCTGCTCATTCTAATGAGCTGCGGCGAGCCGCTGCGTGTTCGCGACCGCTCGCCGGGCCCTGTGGGGACGCCGCTGATCAGCCAGGCGGCACGCCAGACGGCGACGGCGCTGGCGGGGCGCACGGCGGCACCCGGCACAGGCAGCCCAGCTCGCACCGCCACGCCCGCGGTGCAAAGCGACTCGCCGGAGCCGCCCGCGGCGACGAACACAGCGCCGCCGACAGCCGCCCCGACCGACACCGACGCACCGACACGCGCGACGCCGGCACCTGTGAGTCCGGCGACTCCGGTGGTCATCGTGCCGGCCACGCCGGTGCCGCAGACGAGCGAGCAGCGCTGGCGGGCGCAGCAGGAGGACCGTCAGGTACTGGAGGAGAGGCCGCTCTACACAGCGCGCAGCCCGGTGCCCCTGCTGTGGTGGGACCCGGCCACCGGCCAGGTGCTCGAGATCGGGCTCATCCGCGGTGACTTCCCGGTGCAGGCCAGATTTACCTTCCGCCCTACCGGCCAGCCGGCGCTCGAGGTTCCGTATCGCATCAATGCGGATTTCGGGCTCACAGCAGTCTCCGAGGCCGTGCTGCAGCGGTTGCGCGCTGCCGGCTACACTGAGTTCGCGGAGACGTTCGTGATCGTCTCGGATGCCGTCCAGCCGCGCTAGAACATCCGTCCAGCACACTCGAAGGGTGAAAAGGTTCGATTTTTTCTGCAAATCGTCACTATATCGTACACTTCCAAAAGCCTAGAAAGCAATTACATGAATACACTACATAAGCTTTTGTATTCTTCCAAGCCCACAAGGAGTCTGGTGCTGTGAGTCGCTATCTTGACATGATGCGGAGCCAGCGTCGACGCACCGGCTTCCAGTTCACCTCCAAGACCCTCCTGGCCGTACTGGCGCTGATCTCTATGGGTGGCTCGGCCGCCTACTGGTGGGGCGTCCAGTCGCAGCTCACCGAGAACTGGATCGTCGCCGCCGCCTACACCGCCATCCTCGTGCTCGCACCGCCGAGCCTGGTATCGTTCCTCATCCCGTGGTCGCCAGCCGGCATGTTGCTCCAGAAGGTCAACGCGCGCACGTGGGCCTTCCCGGTGATCATCGGCTGCGCCCTCTACCTGCTGTACTACAGCTATCAGATCCAGTGGTCCTGGTGGAGCGCCCAGCCGGTCGTCGCCGACACGGGCCTGATCAACCAGCAGATGCTGATCGGCATCATCGGCTTCGTGATCATCCCGGCGCTGCTCTGGACGCCGGTCTCGTCCGACGAGCTGGTCGAGCAGGTCCGCCAGGCGCACCTCGTCAAGCGCTACGAGCTGCAGACCCAGGCCGACATCGCCATTCTGCGGGCCACGCTGCTGCGCGCCCAGGAGAAGGCGCTGGTCGGCTTCGCCAACCTCACGGTGCAGGAGCGCGAGGAGCTGGCGGCGGTGATGCGCTCGCTGGTCACCGGCATCGACAAGACGCTCAAGGAGGTCGGCCAGACGGTCAAGACGGTCTCGGGCGTCGCGATGCCCTTCGACGGCATGCTGGACGACAACGAGGATATCCGCGATGTGCTCGAGTACATCAGCGAGAGCCTGACGAACACGACGCTGACCGCGGAGGGCGACGAGGAGTACGAGCTGCCCGGCGACTACTACGACGAGCGCCCGAGCGCCGCGCAGCGCCAGGCCCACAACGCACCGCGGCTGACGGCAGGCGAGCGCCCGACGCGCTCAGCCGAGCACTACTCCGAGCGTCCAACCCGCTCTGCCGAGCACTACTCCGAGCGCCCGATCCGCCCGCGCCGGCAGGACAGGCGCTACGAGTAGCCGATAAACGAGGAGCACGATGCGCGGTCGCCACTACTCCACCACACGCGCCCTCCCCGTGCGCGACCTGCACGATCTCAGCGATCTGCTGACGCTGCAGATCTACCAGCGCCTCGGCCGGCGCGCCTACGCCCTCAGCCGCCGCGATGTGGCCGAGCTTATCCAGCCCTACACCGACGACCTCGTCCCGGACGACCAGCGCGCCGTCGCCTGGCTGGTCTGGGATCTGCTGCAGGAAGGCGCTGAGATCGAGCTGGAGCTGGCCTAGCCTTCCATGAGCGCGCGCATCGGCATCCTCGGCGGCACCTTCGACCCCATCCACTACGGTCACCTCGCCATCGCTGAGGAAGCCCGCGTCACGCTCGGCCTCGACCGCGTGCTGATCGTGCCGGTCGGGCGCCAGCCGCTCAAGCACGGCGCCCACGTCGCTACGCCGCACCAGCGGCTCGCCATGGCGCGCCTCGCGTGCGAGAGCAACGCCCACTTCGAAGTCTCGCCGATCGAGGTCGAGCGGGAGGGGCTCTCCTACACGGTCACGACGCTCGAGATACTCCACGCCGCCGGCCTCGGCGAGCTGCACTTCATCCTCGGCGCGGACTCGCTCGCCGACCTGCACCGCTGGTACGATGCGCCGCGCATCATCAGGCTCGCGCGCATCGTCGCCGTGGCGCGGCCGGGCTACTCCCCGGACATCGAGCTGCTCGAGGCGCGCCTCCCCGGCCTGCGCGCGGCGCTCATCACGATCGAGGGCCCGCAGCTCGAGATCTCCAGCAGCGAGCTGCGCCGCCGGGTCGCCGCAGGGCGCCCGATCCGCTACATGACGCCCGATCCGGTTGTGGAGTACATCGACCGGCACGGCCTCTACCGATCGCGCGATGGATGAGCTGATCCGCACCACCGCAGCCTGGGGGCTGTCGCTCACCCCGGCTCAGATCAGCCAGTTCGCGGCCTACGCCGCCGAGCTGCGCGCCTGGAACGAGCGCATCAACCTCACCGCGATCACCGACGAGCGCGAGATCGTCACCCGCCACTTCCTCGACTCGCTGCGGCTCGCGCTGAGCTGGGGCGACTCCCCGGAGAGCCTGGTCGACATCGGCTCCGGCGCCGGCTTCCCAGGGCTGCCGCTCAAGATCCTGCGCCCGCAGCTGCGCCTCACGCTCGTCGAGAGCGTCGGCAAGAAAGCCGCCTTCCTCAAGCATCTGTCGAGCCTGCTCGGCCTCGACGAGGTCGTGGTGCTCACCGCGCGCGCCGAGCAGGTCGGCCGCGACCCGCAGCACCGCGAGCAGTACGATGTGGCCACCGCGCGCGCCGTGGCCGAGCTGCGGGTGCTGGCCGAGTACTGTCTGCCGCTCTGCCGCGTCGGCGGGCGCGCGCTCGCCCCAAAAGGCGCCCAGATCGACGACGAGGTCCAGCGGGCCCAGCGCGCAGTCGAGCTGCTCGGCGGGCGGATCGCAGCCGTCGAGCCGGTCGATCTGCCCGGCGTCGAGCCCCGCACCCTGGTCGTGCTCGAGAAGATCGCGCCAACGCCGCCCGCCTACCCCCGCGCCGTCAGCGTCCCCGCGCGCAGGCCGCTCTAGGGCGTACCTGCGGGCTGCGGCGTGTGTGGACTGGTCTTCGGAAGATCTCTCGCCGCGGCGGAAGCGGAGGAAGCTTGGCGAAATGACACCTCGCGCACCCTCGATCGCCGAAACCTTCGCGCACGGCGCGCGTATGTTGAATAGCGCAAGATGACTGTGCTAGAATGATGGTGCTGCGTCAGCAGCCGCAGTGGTTGTCCCGGTTGCTGCGTGTCGCTGGGAAGCCGCTTCACAAAGGGAGGATAGGCAATGTCGATCTTAGGCCGTATCCGCGATCTACTGAGCGCGAACATCAACGCCATGCTGGACCAGGCTGAAGACCCTGAGAAGATGGCGAACGAGTATCTGCGCCAGTTATCGAACGAGGAGTACGAGGTCAAGACCAGCGTCGCGCAGGCTATGGCCGATGCCAGCCGGCTGAACCGCCTCGAGGCTCAGTACCTGGCCGACGCCGAGAGCTGGGATCGCAAGGCCGAGGCCGCGCTGCGCGCCGGCGACGAGGAGCTCGCCAAGGCGGCGCTCGCGCGCAAGGTCCAGGCCAACAGGCTGTACCAGGAGTACAAGCAGCAGTCCGACGCGCAGGAGGAGCAGGTCGCGAAGCTGCAGGATGCCCTGGTCCAGCTGCAGACGCGCATCGCCGAGACGCGCGCCAAGCGCGACCTGATCATCGCCAAGAAGAACCGCGCCGAGACCCAGGAGGCGATCCAGCGCACCGTGCGCAACGCCACCGAGATCAGCGCCCTCGACAAGCTCGATCAGCTCGACCGCCGGCTGGACGAGCGCTTGGACCGCGCCGAGGCCATGGCCAAGCTCGAGGGCGACACCCTCGAGAACCGCTTCCGCGACCTCGAGCGCCAGAGCGAGGTCGACTCGGAGCTCGCCGAGCTGAAGCGGCGCCTCGGGCAGGGCTAGAGCTACGCTGGAGCACAAAACAACGCCGGGGATCTCGCTCGATCCCCGGCGTTTGTGATTCTGTGTGACGGCGACGTGTCACGGCCCGCGGCCGCGTCACCGCATCACTTCTCGCCGCTGGCGGCCGGCATATACAGCCGGGTCACGTACTCCTTGACCATCCGGCGCGTGCTGAACACCGGCGCGACGGTGGCGATCGCCTCCTTGCAGTAGGCCAACCAGCCGTGCGGAATGCCGTCGGGGCCGCGGTCGTAGAACAGCGGCAGCACTTCGTTCTCCAGGATGTGGTAGAGGTGCTGCGCGTCGTTCCAGTCCTGCTCGTCCTGGCTGCTGTACTCGCGCTCGTCGCCGACCGCCCAGCCGTTCTTGCCGTTGTACGCCTCCGGCCACCAGCCGTCCAGGATGCTGACGTTGACCGCCCCGTTGAGGCTGGCCTTCTGGCCGCTGGTGCCGCTCGCCTCGTGCGGGCGGCGCGGCGTGTTGAGCCACACGTCCACCCCCGCCACCAGCTGCCGCGCGACGTGCATATCGTACTCTTCCAGGAAGAGGATCCGCCCGATGAACCCGGGCTGCTGCGACATCTGGTAGACCTGCTGGATGAACAGCTTGCCCGGGTCATCGGCCGGGTGCGCCTTGCCGGCGAAGATGATCTGCATCGGCCGGTCGCTGCGGTTCAGCATGTACTTCAGCCGCTCCGGGTCGCGGAACAGCAGCGTGGCCCGCTTGTAGGTGGCGAAGCGGCGGGCGAAGCCGATCGTGAAGATCCCCTCCTCCAGCACCGGCCAGACCTGTGGCGGGTAGCCGAGCCGCAGGTGGCGCTGGCGGGTGCGCTCGCGGGCGAAGCTGATCAGGCGGTGCTTCAGCGCCTGCTTCGTCTCCCACAGCACCTCGTCCGGCAGGTCGTGGATCTTGCGCCACTGCGCCACGTCGTCGAGCGTGTCCTCCCAGTCCGGCCCCATCACCTCGTCGTACAGCCGGCGGATCTCCGGCGCCAGCCAGGTGGCGGTGTGGACGCCGTTGGTGATCGACGTGATCGGCACCTCGTCCTGGGACTTGCCGGGGTAGAGCCACTGCCACATGCCCCGCGCGACGTGGCCGTGGAGCTGGCTCACGCCGTTGGAGGCGCGCGAGGTGCGGATGGCCAGCACCGTCATCGCGAACGTCGGCCCCCAGCTCTGGTGCTGCATCGCCACGTCGAGGAACTCGTCCCGGCTGAGGCCGAGCTGCGGCCAGAACTGGTGGAAGTACTTCTCCATCAGCGGCAGCGGGAAGGCGTCGTTGCCGGCTGGCACCGGCGTGTGGGTGGTAAACACCGAGTGGCGGCGGACGTCCTCGATCACTTCGGCGAACGCCCGGCCCTGCTGCACCTGCTCGCGCGCCAGCTCCAGCACCAGGAACGCCGAGTGGCCCTCGTTCATGTGCCAGGCCGTTGGGCGTATGCCCAGCTGCCGCAGCGCGCGCACCCCGCCGATGCCGAGCACGATCTCCTGCGCGATGCGCATCTCCTGGTCGCCGCCGTAGAGGCGCGCGGACAGCTCGCGGTCCTGCGGGCTGTTCGGGTGGATGTCGGTGTCCATGAGGTACAGCGACACCCGGCCGACCTGGATGCGGTAGACCTTGGCGTAGATCGTGCGGCCGGGCAGGTCCACCTCAACCACCACCTCCCGGCCCTGCGGGTCGATCGCCGGGACCGCCGGGACGTCGGCGAAGTTCAGCTTGGAGTAGATCGCCTCCTGCCAGCCGCTCGGGTCCAACTGCTGGCGGAAGTAGCCCTGCGGGTAGATGAAGCCGACCGCGACGAGCGGCAGCCCCAGGTCGCTCGCCTCCTTGATGTGGTCGCCGGCCAGCACGCCCAGGCCGCCGGAGTAGATCGGCAGGCACTCGTGCAGGCCGAACTCAGCCGAGAAGTAGGCGATCTTCTCGTCCTTCGCGTCGGGGAAGGTGCGCTTGAACCAGGTGTCCTCGGCGCGCATGTAGCGGTCGAACGACGCCATCACCGCATCGTACTGCCGCAGATAGGCCTCGTCGGCAGCAGCGGCCTCGAGGCGCTGCTGGCGCACGTCGCGCAGGAAGTTCACCGGGTTGTGGTAGTCCTCCTCCCACAGGTCGGGGTCGATCTGGCGATACAGCTCCTGGGCCTCGGGGTGCCAAGTCCACCAGAGGTTATAGGCCAGCTCGCGTAGGCGCGCGATACGTGCCGGGGTCGGGGTAAAGAGGATATCAGCACTTGTGACATTCAATGGGACGGCCTCCTCTAGCGCTGTACCAACAGCGAGTACACTCCTGTATGTATCATCGCTGCTCAGGTAGAGATACGGGGGGCAACGTCAATCAGCCGCGCCATTGCAGCCGGGTGCCTGACGTACTATACACGCAGGCGTGGAAGCCTGCAAGCGCGATGCGCCGGCTCACATTACAAGTTGTGCGGTAGCCTCGCCCCCGCACCCCGTGGAGGGGGTTGAGGAGGCGAAGCCTCTCCAGAACTCTCCGCCGCTCTGCGGCGACACAGTCGCCACAGAGCGGCGGGAAAAAGAGGATCTCGGAGGGCCTGCGGCCCTCCGAACCTCCCAGCTAAGGAAGCGGGCCGTGGCAGGCCACAGATCCTCCACACCTCCCCGCAGGAGGCGCCGCAGCACCGCTCCGCGTATCTCCTGTCACATTACGATATGGCGCGTACCTCCCAGGCAGCAGCGACTGCGTGAGCCGCAGATATGATACAATCCGCCCGCCATGACCGACGTTGCGCCATCCGCTTCTACCAGCTGTAGGTCGCCGTTTGCTGACGCCCGAATTGGACAAGCAGGGCCGAGCTCTGCCTAGGCTGGCGGCGCGCGCCCGGTGGCTCGGCTGGCTCGCCGCGCTCGCGCTCGCGCCGCTCGTCGTCGCCCAGCTGCTGTTCTTCGCCATCCGCGCCGCGCACCTGCTCGCCTATCCCTACCCGCTCGACTACGGCGAGGGGCCGCTGCTCACGCAGGTCCAGCTGCTGCGCGCCGGAACGCCGCTCTGGGCGCTGTACGCCGACCCCGGCGCGCCGCCCTACGCGGTGGTCAACTACCCGCCGGTCTACCACCTGGTCTCGCTGGGCCTCTCGCGCCTGCTGGATCTCGCCGGGTGCGCTCCGGTCGGAGATGTATGCAGCGCGCCCCTGCTCGCCGGGCGGCTCGTGTCGCTGCTGGCGACGGCGGGGGTCGCCGCGGCGCTGTGGGCGCTCTCCGGGAGGCCCGAGGCGAGCGGCAGGCGGCTGGAGAGCGAACAGCCGCCGGTGCCTGCGCAGATGTGGCCTGCTACCCTCCTGCGCCTGCTCGTCGTCCTGGCGCTGCTCGGCATCCCGATCGTGCGCGAGTGGGCGGCGGTGATGCGCGTCGACATGCTCGGAGTCTGCCTGGGGCTGTGGGGGCTAGTGCTGGTGCGCCGGGCCGCCTACGGGCGCTCGTCGGTTATCTGGGCGGCCGTGCCGCTCGCGCTCAGTCTGCTGGTCAAGCCGTCGCTGATCGCCGCGCCCGCCGCCGCGGTCCTGTGGCTGCTGTTCCGCAGCTGGCGCCAGGGGCTGCGGCTCATCGCTGCGCTCGCCGCGATCGGCGGTGTCACGGTCGGGCTGCTGCAGCTCGCCAGCGGCGGCTGGTTCCTGACCCACGTCGTCGCCGCCAACGCCAACCCGATCGACAGCCAGCTCGGCGCTGAGTTCTGGCACGACCAGCTGGAGATTCTGTGGCCGCTGTTCAGCGCCGGCGCCCTCAGCGCGGCGCTGGTGCTCGGGCGGGGGGTGGCCTCGCGTCTCGGGCGGAGCGCTGAAGAAGATGGGCCGCGCGCAGCGGCGGATCTCCTGCCGATCTCCTACGCCCTGTTCGGCGCGGTCGTCGCTCTGGGCATCGGCAAGGTCGGGGCGTACCTGAACTACTTCCTCGAGCTGTACGCCGGGCTGATCTGGCTGGCAGCGAGCCAGGTGGCGCACCTCACATCGCACGCCGCAGCCACGCCGCCGGCGAACGGCGGCCGCGGCGACATCCGGCGCCCGGCCTCCTGGCTGCGCCCCTTCGCAGCCGGCGCAGTCTGCCTCCTCGTCGCCGCGAGCCTGCTGCGCTACTACCCGCTCTGGAGCGAGACTTACCTCAAGCCCTACGGCCTGATCGAGGGCCAGAACCCGCCGCGCGTGGCCTTCGGCGGCTACAGCGTCTGGCGCGACCTCCAGCGCGAGCGCGAGGTTCTGGCCGCCCTGGCGCGGATCAACAGCGCCCTGGCCGCCGAGGTGCGGGCCGCCGGCGCGCCGATCTTCACCGACCTGCCGGGGATCGCCGCCCAGGCCGGGCAGCTGGCCCGCCACCAGGCGTTCGAGCACCGCCAGCTCTACGACGTGAGCCTGTGGGACCAGCGGCCGCTGCTGCGCGACATGGCGAACGGGGCGGTGCCGCTGGTCGCGCTCGACTACCTCGGCAACTGGCTGACCCCCGAGATGATCGCGCTGATCACGCACCGCTACGCCCAGGACGGCTCGCGCGGGCCGTATGACCTGTACCGCCCGGTGGACCCCGGGCCGCGAGAGCCGCTGGAGCTCGACTTCGGCGGCGGCCTGGTGCTGCGCGGCGTGCGGCTCTCGCGGCCCGGCGCGGAGTCCTACAGCGGCGGCGAGCTGCTCGCCGTGACGCTGGAGTGGCAGAGCGCGCCTTCGGATGGCGATCTTCCATCCCGCGCGGGCGCGGCGCGCTGCGGCCTGCAGCCAGCCCCGTGCGACGTCGTTCTCCAGCTTCTGGACGAAGGCGGCGCCGCCGTTGCCGAGAGCGCCCGGCCGCTCCTGTACGGCGCGCTCGCGCCAGCCGACTGGGGCGCCGAGCCGGTGCAGCACATGCAGCCGCTGGCGCTTCCGCCGACCCTTGCGGCCGGGACGTACACGATCGCCGCCGCTGTGCGCGCCGGGGATGCCGCGCTCGCGCCCCCGCAGCCGGTCGCGCAGATCGAGGTCGGCGAGCTGAGCGGGCGGCTGCTCGGCGAGGGCGGCTGGTTCGTGCCGGCGCCGCTGCTGGAGGCCTGGGCGCGGGCGGGCGGCTACGACGGCCCCGGCGACCCGCTGATGCCGGCCGTGCCGTTCGAGGGCTTCACGCTCCAGTGCTTCCAGCGCGCATGCTTCCGGCTGGCCGGCGGCGAGGTCGAGCCGCTGCCGCTCGGCGAGCTGATCAGCATGGCGGAGACGGGGGTGCCGGCGGGCGAGGCGCGGCCGTCCGAGGCGTTCCAGGTGATCTGGGAGCAGTACGGCGAGGCGGCGCTCGGCCCCGCGATCACGCCCGAGTTCATTCGGGGCGACCGCATCGTCCAGTACACGCGCTACGCGCGCATGGAGCGCCCGCGAGACGGCGGGGAGGCGCGGCTCGCTCATCTGGGCGAGGAGTTCCTGCGCCTGCCGGGGGGCGTGCCCTACAGGTGGCCCTGAGCCTCTGCGAGCTACTCGTACAGCTTCCGCGCCGGCTCCTCGGCCGTCGCGAGCGGCGCGTTGAGGTCCTTGTAGCGCCCGCTCAGCGCGTACCAGCGCACCCGCGCCAGGTCGCCGAGCATGCGCAGCGTGTCGCGCAGCGGGCTGACCTTCGACTTCTCGCCGTAGTGCCACGGCACCGGCACCTCGGCGATCCGGTAGCCGCGCCGGACGGCGAGGTAGAGCAGCTCGACATCGTACGCCGTGACCGCCGCGCCCTGCACGATCGGCGCGTCGTCGGCGTAGATCCGCACGCGCCGGAAGAGGTCCTCGGCCACCGGCCGGCGCAGCGCCTTGAAGCCGCACTGCGTGTCCTGGATGCCGCCCACCGCCACGAGCCGCACGATCAGGTTGAACACCCGGCCCATGAGGTGGCGGTGCCAGGGCTCGCCCAAGCGCTGCGCCCCGACGCCCTCGCGCGACCCGATCGCGATGTCGTAGCCCGACTCAAGCGCCGCGCGCAGCCGCTCCCACTCCTCGATCGGCACGGCCAGGTCCGCGTCGCACAGCAGCACGTAGTCGCCGCGCGCCGCCAGCGCCCCGGCGCGCACGGCGAAGCCCTTGCCGCGGTGGTCGAGGCGCAGCAGGTGCAGGTTCGGGTGCCGGTCCATCAGCCCGTCGACCAGCGCGGCTGTGCCATCCTCACTGCCGTCGTCGGCGATGATCAGCTCGGCGCCATAGGGTTGCCGACCGAGGTAGGCCAGGATCGTTTCGAGCGTCCGCGGCAGGCGCTGCTCCTCGTTGTAAGCAGGCACCACCACTGAGAGCAGCGGCGTCGAGATGGGGTTCAATAGAGCTTCCTCTTCCAAGCGGGCCGAAGCCCGGCTGACAACGGTACGTATCTATCGCGACGGATGTCCGGCTTACACGCCGGCGAGCTCGGGCCACTCCAGGCTCTGGTGGCGGGCGCGCTTGCGCACGAAGCGCGGCAGCTCCCGCAGGCCGTCGAGCTGGCCGCGGAGCCGCGCCCGCGCCGCCGGCTCGCGCAGGTGCCACAGCGAGCGCAGCGCGAAGGCGAGCTGCGAGCGGATCAGGCCCGGCAGGTGGCGCAGGACCAGCCGCGACGGCATGTTCTTGGCCCACACCAGCAGGAAGTTGCGGCCGCAGTAGTAGCTCGCCAGCGCCCCGCCGCCGGTGGCGCTCAGCCGGTGGTACACCACCGCGCGCGGCTCGTAGATCGTGCGGAACCCGCGCCGCCGCGCCCGGAGGTTCAGGTCGACATCCTCGCAGTACATCACCAGGTCCTCGTCGAACACCCGGCCGTCCTCGGCGAGCGCCTCGAGCGCCGAGCGGCGGTAGGCGGCCGCCCCGGCGCACGGCCCGAACACCTCCTCCACCGCGTCGAACTGGCCGCGGTCCCGCTGCCAGACGCCGCGGTTGCCCGGCACGCCGTCCGGCCGGTAGTAGTCGCCCGCCGAGTGGATGTAGTCGCGCCGGTCGAACAGCATCAGCTTGCTGGCGGCGAAGGCGTAGCTGGGGTAGCGCTCCAGCGCGCCGATCAGATACTCCAGCCAGCGCGGGTGCGCCTCGGTGTCGTTGTTCAGCAGCACCACGTACTCGCCGCCGGTCGCCTCGATCCCCAGGTTCACCGCCGCCGCGAGCCCGCGGTTGCGGGGCAGCGCGATCACCTGCACCGCCGGGTAGCGGCGCGCCAGCAGCTCGCGCGAGCCGTCGGTCGAGCCGTCGTCCACAACCACCACGCAGAAATCGTGCCGCGTCTGCGCGCGCAGTGCGTCCAGGCAGGTCGGCAGCAGCTCGGCGCCGTTGTAGTTCGGGATGATGATGTCGATCATTGCAGCGTAGAACCGTCTGAGGCACGGCCTTCAGGCAGACGGTCCAGATAATCCGCGAGCGCCTCTTCCCACGGCCGCAGGACGATCCCCAGGTCCGCGGCGGCGATGTTGCGCAGCGGCGTGTAGGGCGGCACCCGGCTGTCGCGCCGGTACTCCGCCAGCCGGATGGGCCGCAGCGCGACGCCCCCGCGCCCCGCGCGGCGCAGCACGGCCGCCGCCAGCTCGTAGCGCGAGCACTGCCCCTCGTTCACGAGGTGGTAGGTGCCGTAGTACGGGCGCTCTACTAGCCGCAGCGTCGCGGCGGCCACGTCGGGCGCGTAGGTCGGGCTGCCGATCTCGTCGGCCACCATGCGCAGCTCGTCGCGCTCGGCCGCCAGCCGCAGCACCGTCCGCACGAAGTTGCGCTCGCCGCCGAACAGCCACGCGACGCGCACGATGTAGTGGCGCGGCACGAGCTCGCGCACCGCCTGCTCGCCGACCCACTTCGACCAGCCGTAGGGGTTGATCGGCGCGGGCCGGTCGTACTCGCGGTAGGGCTCGCGCGCCGTGCCGTCGAACACCTCGTTGGTGCTGACGTAGACGAGCGCGGCGTCCAGGCGCCGGCAGGCCAGGGCGATGTAGCGCGTCCCCAGCCCGTTCACCCGGTAGGCCCGGTCCGGCTCGCGGGCGCAGCCGTCCACGTTCGTGTACGCGGCCGGGTGAAGCACGAGCTCGGCCCCCGTGGCGACCAGCTGCTCCACGCACTCCGGGCGCGCCAGGTCGATGTCGGCGTGGCTGAGCGCGATGACCTCGTGCTCGGGCGCGAACGCCTTCTGAAACGCCTGGCCGAGCTGGCCGGACGCGCCGGTGATGACCACACGCATTGCTACGGCTCCCGACAACCCCAAACAGCCTGGTATAATAGGAGATCAGATGAGCAGCGTCAAGGAAGTCTGGGGCGCAGCTCCCCAGCCTCGCCCGCGGCGACGCTGTGTCATCGCCCTTGTGAGGCGGCCATGGGTCTTCCGGCGTCCTGGAAGCTTGCTGCGCTCGCCGCGCTCGCCGCGCTCGCCCTCGTGATGGGCGCGGTCGTCAGCGCGGCCGGCATCCAGCGCCGCGTGTTCGACCCGCCGAGCTTCGAGTTCACGCTCGGCCCCGTCCGCCTCTCCGGGTTCGTCACCAGCACGCCCAACTGTCGCGTCTCCAGCTACAGCCAGCGCAAGAACTCGCTCTGCTCCGGCCAGTCGATCTACTCCCCCGACGAATACTTCGCGGTCTGGCTGCTGGTGCGCTCCAAGCGCGGCGCCGTCACCTTCGAGCAGGCCGACCGTCTCTTCCTGCTGCGCTTGGAGCAGCGGCCCTAGCGGCACGGGTGCGCGGATGCACTGGCGGAACCACAGCCTGCGGCGCTCGCTCTGCGTGTGCGCTCTGGCTGCGCTGGCGCTCGCCGCCTGCGGCAGCGCCCCGCCGCCCCCCGCGCGAGCCGTGGCGACGCCCGCGTGCCCGCGCCAGGAGCACCGGGGCGAGGCCGAGCTCCTGCGCAGCCTGCCCGGCGCCGACTACGACTGCGCCGAGGAGCTCGCAGCCGCGCTCGCGCTCGCGCCCCGGCCCGAGACGATCGACCGCCTGCTCGCCATGGCCCGCCCGCCGTCACACAGCCTGGCCCGCCGCAACGCCCTGCGCGCCATCGGCCGCCTCGCGGAGCAGCCGCCGGGGAGCGCCGCCCACCGCCTCGTCCGCCAGGACCGCGCGGCCGACGTGCGCGCCGCGCTGGTCGAGATCCTGAGCGCCGAGCAGCACAAGGACGTGCTGCAGGACGCGATCTGGGTGCTCGACACCTTCTTCCTCCCGGCGTGGGAGGCGCAGCCGCTGCTGGAGGCGATCAGCGCGGACCGGACGCGCCCGGCGCCGCTGCGCGCCCGCGCGATGAACGCCGTCTCGCGCCTGATCCTCACCCGCGCCGGCCCGGTCCGGCCGTCCGACCTCGACTTCACGCTGCGGGCGCTGCGCTCCGATGAGCCCGGCGTCCGCGCGCGCGCCGCGCTGATCCTCGAGCGCCTGGGCGAGGCCCGGCTCGACGACGCGGGCCGGGCGCGCGCTGCCGCAGCCCTGGCCGACGCACACGCCGCCGCCGCCAGCGAGCCGCTCCTGCCGCAAGCCGGCCAGAGCGAAGGTGCGCGGGGCGGCTCCTCCGGCCTGCGCTTCGACCCGCTCCTCTCCGGGCGCCCGGACATCCCGGTGCCGCCGCTCGCCGCCCGCGCCGCGGTCGCGCGCGCGCTCGACCGCTATGCGCCGGGCGCTCGGTACCAGGAGCTGCTGGAGGCGTTTACGGCGGCCGCCCTGCCCGTGCGCCACGAGGAGCCCGGCCTCGTAATACGAAGCGGCCTCGCGCCGGAGGCGATCCCGCCGCTGCTCGACCTGCTCGCGCGCGCCCGAGCCGAATTCTTCGCCCTGCTCGGGGCGAACTTCGCCGCCCCGCTCGCGGGCGACCGAAACAACACCCTCACGCTCCTCATCTTCGGCGATCCGGCCGCCTACGAGGCCTACATGCACGCCTTCGTCGGCTTCGGCGCCGAGGTGGAGGGGCTCTACGTCGAGGCGCAGGGCACCCTCTACGCCCGAGACGATCCGCGGCGGGCCGGGCGCCTGGCCGAGACTCTGGCGCACGAGTACGCCCACTACCTCGCCGGCCGCCACATCTTCCCCGGCGGCTGGCACGACCCAGGGTATCACGCCGAGCCGAAGGGCTGGGCCGACGAGGGCCTGGCGACCCTGATCGCGGCGCGCGCAACCGGCCAGGACGCGGCGCCGGACGCGCTCTGCGAGCGGCGCGGCCAGTCGCTCGCCGCTCTGATCGGCCGGCGTGCCGGCTACGACCGCTTTGGCACCTTCACCTACGACGAGGCGCACGCGCTGGCGCGATATCTGCTGATCGAGCGTCCAGAGGCCGGGCGCCGGATCTACGCCGCCTACCGCGCCGGCACGTACCGCCAGCACGAGCTGCCGCAGCTGGCCGGGCTGGAGTCGCTCGACGCGCTCGCCGACGGCTGGCAGCGCGCAACCGAGCGCTGGTGTGAGTCGCGCGGGCGCGGCGCGCGGAGGAGCTGATGATGCGGTGGTCAGAGTCCATACAGCGGGCCTGGCTCCGGCTGGCGGGCCCGCGTAGAGGCGCCGGGGAGCACGGCCGGGCGGGGGGCGTATGGGCCGCCGCGGCCGCGCTGCTGGCGCTCGCGCTCCTCTGCGGCGCGCTGGGCCTTCTCGTGCGCCCGCCCGCCCGCGTGTCCGCCGAGGAGCAGCTGCGCGCCGCCCGGGCGCGCTGGGATGCGCGCGGGTTCACCGGCTACCGCATCGTCTCGCGCATGGGCGACTGCGTGCAGCGCGGCGAGTTTCGCGGCCCCGAGATCCTCAGCATCAGCCGGCAGGACTGCTTCGACAGCATCAGGACCGTCGAGGCGCTCTTCCTCCTCGCCGAGCGCGCCCAGTCCTGGGGCCTCGGCTCGCCGCGCTGCGCCCCCTCCGGCTGCGTCTGCCGCGAGACGCGCTCCTTCTACGCGGTCTACGACGAGCAGCTCGGCTACCCACGCGCCATTCGCCTGCGCAAGTACCGCACGGTGGACTGGGCCTACCTGCTCGGCCACCCCACCGCCTACCACGGCCTGCTCGGCTGCATGAGCCCGCCCGAGATGGACCTGGTGGTCGTCCTGGCCCTCGAGCCGCTCCCCTAGCCGGTGCAGGCCGCGCCGCCCGCTGAGCGATCAGCCCTGCTGCTCGCTCAGGCGGTGCAGCAGCTTACAGTACCCCTCCTGCCCGCGGCGGAAGCTGCTCAGGCGGAAGAACTCGTCCGGCGAGTGGGCGCGCTCATCGTCCAGGCCGAAGGCGAAGTTCGTCGTGTAGGCCCCCAGGTGCCGCTGGAACAGCGTGCAGACCGGGATGGAGCCGCCGGTGCGCACGTAGTAGGGCTCGCGGCCGTACATCTCCGTCAGGACGGCGCTCACCGCCTTGTTGCCCCAGTGGTCGGCCGGCATCAGGTAGGCGTCGGCCGTGAACCCCAGCCGTTGCACCGTCGCCTGCGCGCCGGGCGGCGTGTTGCGCGCCACATGCTCCGCGATCGCGTCCGCGACCTTGGCCGGGTCCTGCCCGGGAACCAGCCGGCAGACGATCTTGGCGTGCGCCTCCGACGGCAGCACGGTCTTGATCCCGGCGCCCTGGAAGCCGCCCCACACACCCACCACCTCGAGCGTCGGGCGCGCCCACATGCGCTCGCGCGGCGTGTAGCCGGCCTCGCCCCACAGCGCGTCGACGCCCAGGTCCTCCATCAGCTCCTCTTCGTCGAAGGGCGGGGCCGCGATCTGCCGGCGCTCCTCCTCCGTGAGCGGCGGGATGCCGTCGTAGAACCCCTCGACCCGGATCACGCCGTCATCGCCGCGCATCGAGGCCAGGATCGCCGCCAGCGCGTGGATCGGGTTCTGCACCGCGCCGCCGTACATGCCCGAGTGCAGGTCGCGGTTCGGCCCGCGCACGTGGATCTCCACCGCCACACCGCCGCGCAGGCCCACCAGGATCGCCGGCTCGGTCTCGCTCCACTGGCCGCCGTCGGAGCTCACCACCAGGTCGCACGCGAACAGCTCGCGGTTGGCGGCCACGAACTCCGGCAGCTGTGGGCTGCCGATCTCCTCCTGGCCCTCGAAGAAGAACTTGACGTTCAGCGGCAGGCGGCCCTCGGTCTTGAGCAGCGCCTCGACGGCCAGGATCGGCGCCAGCATGTTGCCCTTGTCGTCCGATGCGCCGCGCGCGTACACCCGCCCGTCGCGGATCTGCGGCTCGAACGGCGGGCTGGTCCACAGCTCGAGCGGGTCGGCCGGCTGGGTGTCGAAGTGGCCGTAGATCATCACGGTCGGCTTGCCCGGCGCGTGCAACCACTCGCCGTACACCACCGGGTGCCCGCCGGTCTCGAGCAGCCGCACGCCCTCGACCCCCGCCGCCCGCAGCCGATCCGCCACCCACTCGCCGGCCCGCCGCACGTCGCCCGCGTGCTCCGGCAGCGCCGAGATGCTCGGGATCCGCAGAAACTCCAGCAGCTCGTCGGTGTACCGACCCTGCTGCTCATCCAGGTAGGCCTTCCAGTCCGCCATGTCTGCCGCTCCTTAAATTATGTCAATCACCGCACACGCGGTGGCCTCGTTCCCCGCACCCACGCCGGGCCTGGGAAAGCAGCGCCTCCCCAGAGCTCTCCCGCGGAAAGCTGCTCTGATGCTCGGGTGCTGCGGGCCTGAGCCTTGCCCTATAATACAATCAGTTTCAGATCTGCTGACAAGGAGCCACCCATGCCCCACTCTCATCTCCCGCGCGGGCGGTTCGCACACGCGCTCGCCGTCCTCGGGCTGCTCCTGGCCGGCTGCGGCAACATCCCGCTGGGCGCGCAGCCCACGCCCCAGCCGATCATTCTCATCGCCACGCCCACGCCCGGCGCAGCCGAAGCGCCGGCCCAGGCGCCGACCGAGGCGCCCGCCACCCCGCCGCCCGCTCCGGCTGAAGAAGCGCCCGCGCCGACAGCCACCCCGGCTGAGGAAGCGCCGGCCGCCGATTCCCAGCCGACCGCCTCCGCGCCCGCCCAGCCGATCCTCGCCCGCGTCCAGGCGCGCGGCCGGCTGCTGTGCGGCACCAACGCCGACCTGCCCGGCTTCGGCTTCTACGACCAGGTGCGCGACCGCTGGTTCGGCTTCGATGTGGACTTCTGCCGCGCGGTGGCGGCCGCCATCTTCGGCGACGCCACCAAGGTCGAGTTCGTCGCGCTGGACACCTCCGGGCCGCGCGAGCGGTTCGCGGCCGTGCGCGAGGGGCGCGTCGACGTGCTGTTCCGCAACACCACCTGGACCCTCGGCCGCAACATCAGCGGCCTGGCCTTCGGCCCCACCACCTTCCACGACGGCCAGACCTTCATGGTGCGCGTCGCCGACAACATCACGACGCTCGAGGACCTGGACGGCCGGACGATCTGCGTCGCCAGGGGCACCACCAGCGAGCAGAATCTGGTCGAAGACTTCGCCGCCCGCGGCATCACCTTCACCCTGCAGCTCTACGACGACGAGAACCAGCTCTACCCGGCCTACGACAACGGCGAGTGCGACGCGGTCACGAGCGACAGCTCCCAGCTCGCCTCCAAGCGCCAGACGCTCACCACCCCGGACGACCACGTGATCCTCGGCGACCGGATCTCGCGCGAGCCGCTCGGCCCGGTCATCCCGCGCGACGACAACCAGTGGCTCGACGTCGTGAGCTGGACGGTGTTCGCCACGATCTACGCCGAGGAGCTGCGCGTGGACCAGAACAACGTCGATCGCATGCGCGAGACCTCGACCGACCCGCGCGTCCGCCGGCTGCTCGGCCTTGAGGGCGAATTTGGGGAAGGGCTCGGCCTGCCGAACGACTTCGCCTACCAGATCATCCGGCAGGTCGGTAACTACGGCGACATCTACAACCGCAACCTCGGCCCCAGCACGCCCTTCAATCTCGACCGCGGCCCGAACAAGGCCTGGAACCTCGGCGCCGGCGGCGTGCTCGCCTCGCCGCCGTTCCGCTAGGCCCGCTGGCGTGTTGGCGCGGCGGCGAAGCGAAGTCACCCTTCGCCCCGCGCCAGCCTGGGGAAGTCCGGAGAGGCCGCGCCCATTCAGGAGGAGTGGATGAAGATCACCAACATCGAGCCGTTCCCGGTCTGGGGCGGCCACCGCAACTTCCTGTTCGTCGTCGTGGACACCGACGAGGGGATCTCCGGCGTCGGCGAGGCCGGCCTGACGGGCCGCGAGCTGGCGGTGATGGGCGCCCTCGAGCACTTCAAGCCGCTGCTGATCGGCCAGGACCCGTCGCGCATCGAGCACATCTGGCAGCTCCTGTTCCGCGGCGGCTTCTTCCCCGCCGAGCGCGTCCTCAGCGCCGCGATCTCGGCGATCGACATCGCCCTGTGGGACATCAAGGGCAAGGCGCTCGGCGTGCCCATCTACGAGCTGCTCGGCGGGCGCGTGCGCGACAGCGTGGTCTGCTACCCGCACAACGTCGGCCACTCGAGCGACGTCTCCGCGCTCGTCGAGTCCTGCCTGCGCTCGGTCGAAGAGGGGTGGAAGTTCGTCCGCTGGGGGCTGCCGTCGGAGGGCGACGTGCTCGAGCCGTCGCAGGCGGTCCGCACCGCTATCCGCCAGTTCCAGGCCGTCCGCGAGGCGGTGGGCGAAGAGATCGAGATCACCTTCGACGTCCACACCCGCCTCGACCTGCCCGACGCGGTCCGGCTCTGCCGCGAGGTCGAGCAGTTCCGCCCCTTCTTCATCGAGGACCCGCTGCGCTGCGAGAACCCGGACTCGTTCAAGACGCTGCGCCCGCGCACCTCCGTCCCGCTCGCCGCCGGCGAGCAGTTCAGCTCGAAGTGGGAGTTCCGCCAGCTGATCGAGGAGGAGTGGATCGACTACGCCCGCATCGACCTGTGCCTGGTCGGCGGCATCACCGAGGCCAGGAAGATCGCCGGCTGGTGCGAGACGCACTACATCAAGCTCGCGGTCCACAACCCGCTCGGGCCGGTCTCGACGGCTGCCTGCCTCCAGCTCAACCTGGCCGTGCCGAACTTCGGGGTTCAGGAGCAGCCGCGCCGCCCGGGCGAGGTGCTCCCCGACGTGGTGCCGGTACAGCCGGAGTGGCGCAACGGCTCGCTCCTGCCGCCTCTGGGCCCGGGCCTCGGCATCGAGTTCGACCGCGAGGCCGCCAGGCGCTCCCCCTTCCGGCTCACGGAGCTGCCGCACCTGCGCCGCCTCGACGGGTCGTTCACCAACTGGTAGCCGCGCATCATTGTGCTGGGCACAGAAAAGCGCCGGGCTTCTGCGCAGAAGCCCGGCGCCTGTATCTGGTGGAGCGACGGGGATTCGAACCCCGGACCTGCTGCGTGCAAAGCAGCCGCTCTCCCAACTGAGCTATCGCCCCCGTAGAAAAGGCAAAAGGTAAAAGTAAAAAGGAGGACTGGCCGCTTCCTTTTTACTTTTGCCTTTTGCCTTTGTGTGGTGGGCGTAGGTGGACTCGAACCACCGACCTCGATCTTATCAGGATCGCGCTCTAACCTGCTGAGCTATACGCCCGTTGCATCTATTGTACCACAACAATGTGAGGCATGTGACGGCGTCGGGCAAGAAAGAGTGCCCGCGCTCCCTAGAAAGGAGGTGATCCAGCCGCACCTTCCGGTACGGCTACCTTGTT
>CALJIC010000060.1 GCA_937974195.1 uncultured Roseiflexaceae bacterium
GGTGCAGGGCGGAGCGCCTGCGGAACACGCTTGGGTGCAGGACGGACCACCGCGTCACTGCTGAAACTTTCAAAATGACAAACTATCTTGACCCGTAGCAAGGACTATAGTACTATTGAACCCCTCTCCATGTGGGTTGGAAGAACGTGGTACAATCGCAGAACCCCTGACATAACATGACGCGGTGCGGTTCTGCGGTATATGCCGGGGTGATCTGGTGGGCCACAGGCCCTCCGAACCACTCGGCGGACAGCAGCTCGAGAGGCCGCAGGCTCCCTCACGGGGCGCGCCGCCTGCCCTCTTTCCGGGGAATGTGGTGGGCTTGTACCCCACCACGGACGCTTTGCTCCGCTGCGAAGCGGCGGACGCGATTCTGGGGAGGCGATCCTTCCCACCCCCAATGGTGCGGGGCGAGGCCACCGCACCGTTTGTCTAACATAACGAAAACTGCAACCAGGAGTCGCCGCCGTCGTACAGGCGCGCGAGAAGTTGAAGCCTTGGACACCGGACGCTTGCGGGACAGAACACAGAGGCCCTGACGCACTCGTGCCCGCCGATACGTTAAGGAGAACCTCCATGCGCAGGTTCGCGACAGGTCGTCCATCTCGTCCGTTCATGCGAGTGCTGCGGCTGCTGCTCGGCGCGTGCATCGTTGCGGCCGTCCTGCCGGCCGCCGCGCTCCTCGTTACCGGGGTGCCGCTGGCATTTGCCAACCCCACCAACGTCAGCGGTCTCGTCTTCCGTGACTACAACGACAACGGGGTGCAGGACCCCCGCGAACCAGGCGTGCCCGGTGTTCGCGTCACTGGCTTCTTCGGCACCGACGGCTCCGTCAGCGTCCTGACCGGCGCCGACGGCACCTACCTGCTGAGCCTCCCGGTCCCAGCCGGCACGGGCGTGCGCGTCGAGTTCGACGTGCCGACCAACGGCTTCCAGTCCGGGGCCTTCGGCGCCAACTCCGGCACCACGGTCCAGTTCGTGACGACCCCGGCCCAGGACGTCAACCTGGGCATTCTGCGGCCCGGCCAGTACTGCCAGGCGGCGGCGGAGCTGAACCTGGTGACTAGCTGCTTCGTGCTTGGCCACCAGCTGACCGACGCCACGGGGCAGCCGCGCACCGACCCGGTGATCATCGACTTCCCCTACGAGGCCGGGCGCCCGCCGCGCTTCGCCGACGCCGATCAGCCGAACACACACGCGCTGATGGTGCCGGCCCACGCCGTCGGCACGGTCTGGGGCATGGCCTACCAGCGCAGGTCGAACAGCGTGTTCGCCGGCGCCTTCCTGAAGCGGCACACCGGCTTTGGGCCGGGCGGCCCCGGCGCGATCTACCGGCTGGACCCCTCGGACCCGGATGGCAACGCCACCGTGTGGATCGACCTCAACGCCATCTTCGGCGACCAGACCGCCGGCGTTGACCCGCGGACGGACACGTCGGCGGAGGCATATGTCACCGACCCGAACGCCTTCGCGCTGGTCGGCAAGGCCGGCCTCGGCGACGTGGAGATGTTCGAGGACGACCGCACCCTGTACGTCATCGCCCTCGGCGACCGCAGGCTGTACCAGCTCCCGGTCGGCGAGGACGGCTCGCCGCCGGCGCCCTCGGCGATCCAGCGCTTCGACCTGCCGACCCCCACCGGCCCCGATGCGTGCCCCCATGACCCGGCGACGCCGGCGGGGGAGCTGAACCTCAACCTGCGCCCCTTCGGCCTGGGCGTGTACGACGGGCTCCTGTACGTCGGCGTGATCTGCACCGCCGAGAGCACGCAGAACCCCGCCGACCTGCGCGCGTACGTCTTCGCATTTGACCCGGCTGCCGGCAGCTTCCTCCCCCAGCCGGCGCTCAGCCTGCCGCTGAACTACGACCGCGGCTGCGCCGAGCTGCCGGTGGCCAATTGTCTGACCAACGCGCCGGCCCGCTGGCGCCCGTGGGTGCGTGCGTTCGACGAGGCGACGATCATCCCCGGCACCGCGGCGAACCGCCTGACCGGAATGGCGCCGCAGCCGATGTTCACCGGCATCGACTTCGACAACGGCGACATGATCATCGGCATGCGCGATCGCTACGGCGACCAGATGGGCAACCAGGCCGGGGATCTCAACCAGCTGCCGCCGCCCTACTACCTCGGCATCATCGCCGGCGAAGTGCTCCGCGCGTGCCAGACATCGCCCACGAGCTGGGTGATCGAAGGGTCGCCGGGGTGCGCCGTCGGCTTGGCGAACAACCAGGGCCCGCTTGGGACGGAGTTCTACTTCCAGGACAACTCGCGCTACCACGACGAGATCTCGATGGGCAGCCTGCTCCACGTGCCAGGGTATCCCGAGACGGCCGTGACCGCCAGCGACCCGATATTCAACGAGACGTACGACGGCGGCGTGCGCTGGTTCAACAGCGCGGACGGCGCGCAGGCCTGGGTCTACCGGATCTACAACAGCGCCGCCGATCCGGTCCCGCCGCCGCTGTTCGGTAAGACCAACGGCCTGGGAGATCTCGAGGCGCTCTGCAAGTCGGCGCCGGTAGAGATCGGGAACCGCGTCTGGTTCGATCTCAACCAGGACGGCATCCAGGGCCCGGACGAGCCGCCGGTCCCGGGCGTGACGCTGCGCCTGTATGACGAGCAGGGCAACCTGCTCGCCACGGCGGTCACGAACGACCGCGGCGAGTACTACTTCCGCGGCGGCCCGCCGACCGGCGACAGCAACCCGAACGACCACATCGGCCTGCTCCCCGGGCCGGTGGGCTTCAACACGCGCTACCAGATCCGCATCGATAACCCTGCCGATACGGCGCCGGGCGGCCCGCTCTACAACTGGTTCCTGACGTACACCGAGCGCGGTGACAGCCGCGTGCGCGACTCGAACGGCCGCTGGAGCAGCCAGGACCTGGTCGTGTTCGCCGATGTCGTCACCGGCGACGCCGGCTTCAACAATCACACCTACGACTTCGGCTTCATCCAGAACCCGACGCGGCTGCGGCTCGAGAGCTTCAGCGCGACGCCGACCGACGCCGGCGTGGAGCTGTACTGGAGCACCAGCGCCGAGGTCGACACCTGGGGCTTCCACCTGTACCGGAGCACGACGGGCGACCGCGGCGACGCGCAGCGGATCACGACGCAGCTGATCCCGGCCCAGGGGCGCGGGCAGGGCGGCGCGAGCTACTCGTGGCTCGACACGGGCGCCACGCCTGGCCGCACCTACTACTACTGGCTGCAGGAAGTCGAGCGGAACGGGAACACCAACGAGTACGGTCCGGCGTCGACCAACCAGCCGGCCGTGACGCGCCAGCGCTTCTACCTACCGTTTGTGTGGCGCTGACCGAGAGGAGCACACGATGCGAAAACACTCTGCCATCCTCTGGTCGCTGGCGGTGACCATGCTGCTGGCGCTCCTGGTCGCGCCGGTCTTCCAGTCGCCGACCCGCGCCGCGCCGCAGTACAACATTACCCAGACAGTCACCGAGCCGCCGACACTCACGCCGACCGACACGCAGACCTCGGAGACGGTGACGAGCACCACGGTGACGGTGACGAGCACGTCGACCGATGTGACGATCACCTCAACGGTGCCCACGGAGTCGCAGACGCCGGCCACCGTGACTCCAACGGAGCCCCAGCCGACCGGCGTGCTGGTTTCCACGCCCACGCCCACCAGCCCGCGGGAAGACGACGATGACGACGATGACGACCGTGAGGTGAACGCGACGCCGGACGTGGGCCTGTTCAAGCAGGCGGACGCGTCCGTCGTCCAGCCCGGCGCACACGTGAACTACACGATCACCGCCGTCAACCGCGGCACGGCGTCGGCGGTCGACGTGGTCGTCAGCGACAGCCTGCCGGAGGGGATGGAGATCGTCGAGGTCACGGCGACACGCGGCGAGGTCTCCCACGACGGCCGCAGCGTGACGGTGCGGATCGGCGACTTGGAGCCGGGCGAGACGGTGACGGTCGTCGTACGCGCCCGCGTCGTCGAGGTGGTCGCCGTTCCCGAGCTGCGCAACAGCGCCGTACTCGAGAGCGGCTCGTCGGGGGAGCGGGTGCGCCAGGAGGCCAGCGTGAGCGTCAGCGTGGAGCTGACGCCGACGCCAACGGTCGCGGAGACGCCAGTGCCGCGCAGCGCGCCGCTGCCGCAGCCGGCCGACAACCGCCTGCCGCGCACTGGGGAGCCGCTCACCGATCTGTCCGGCCTCGCGCTCCTGCTGGTGCTGGGGGCCGCCGCCCTGTTCTGCTTCAGCCTGGTGGCGCGGTCCTACCGCCGCTAGCTCGTATCCGCACGCCGGCGGGACGCGGGGAGGCTCTTCGCCTCCCCCGAGGCGCCTCGCCCGCCGCTCGGCAAGAGATGCTCGTGTAGGGCCAGCGCGGCCCTCCACGCCTCCCCGCGGGCCGCGCCGCCGTCGCGCGGCCCGCTCCAACACAGCTTCTATGGCCGCCCGATACCTGCTGCTGCTCGTCGCCCTCGCGCTGCTGGCGCCCGTCGATCCCGCCGGCGCTCAGCCCGCTGCGCCGAGCGCCCTGGCGCCGCCCAACCCCGCGGCGGCCCGGCCGGCCGTGAAGCTGCGCGTGACCAGCCCGGGCCTGCAGCGCGTCACCGGCACGGCTCTCGCAGCCGCCGGCCTGGACCTGTCCACACTCGACCCCTCGCGGCTGTGGCTGCGCCTGCGTGGCGCGCCGGTCGCGATCGAGCTGCGCGGCGCCGAGGACGGCCGGCTCGACCCGCGCGACGAGCTGCGCTTCTACGCCCCGGCCCCGACCGACCGCTGGAACAGCGCCGACGTCTACTGGCTCGCCGCCGAGGGCCAGCCCGGCCCGCGCATCGAGACGCGGCCGCCGGACGGACAGGCGCCGGTGCGCACCACCGCGCTGGAGCGCGGCGTCGTCCGCGGCCTCGCGCGCTATGACTCCACCGCGCCCGGCCCAGACGGCGACCACTGGTTCCTCGCCGATCTGCGCGTCGGCCCCGAGCTGCCGCCCGCCAGCCTGGCGGTGCCGCTCACACCCACGCTGCCGCTCGCCGGCGGCGAGCTCAGGCTGCGGCTCACCGGCTCCGCCTATGTCCCCGGCGCGCACCGGCTGGAGGCCCGCGCCGGAGCGGCGACCGCGAGCGCGGCCTGGGGCGGGGCGGGGAACTGGCAGCAGACCATCGCCCTGGCGGCGAACGAGCCGCTCGTGACTCTGCAGCTCACCTCGGCCCAGGACGACGGCGTGCTGCTGGACAGCGTCGCCTGGGAGCGCGCCGTCGCCCTCAGCTTCGGCGGGCGGGGCGCGTTCTTCGACGTCCCGCAGGGCGCCGCCCGCTACCAGCTCTCCGGCCTCCCCGCCGGCGCCGAGCTGTACGACGTGCTGGACCCGCGCGCGCCGGTGCGGGTCGGCCTCGCCGCGGACGGCTCGTTCTTCGCCGAGGCCGGGGCGGGCGGGCGGCCCTTCCTGCTCGCCGGGCCGGGGACGATCCACGAGCCTGTGGCCCAGCCCCACGCGCCGGTCGACCTCGCCGCCCCGCTCGACGCCGACGTGCTCTACATCGGCCCGGCCGAGCTCCACCCCGCGCTCGAGCCGCTTGTCGAGCAGCGCAGAGCCCAGGGCTACACCCCGGCCGTGGTGGACGTGCAGGCGATCTACGATGCGTGGAGCTACGGGCACGTCTCCCCGGAGGCGATCCGCTCCTTCCTGCGCTACGCCGCCGCGACCTGGAGCCGGCCGCCGCTGGCGGTGACCCTGGTGGGCGATGGGACGAGCGACCCGCTCAACTACACCGAGCGCGGCCCGAGCAACGTCAACTTCGTGCCGCCGTACCTCGCCGACGTCGACCCGTGGCTGGGCGAGACCGCGTGCGAGACCTGCTACGCGCTGCTGGACAGCGACGACCCGCGCGACGACCTCCTGCCGGACCTGCTGATCGGCCGGCTGCCGGTCAAGAGCCCTGCCGAGCTGCAGACGGTGGTGGCCAAGATCATCGGCTACGAGCGCGCCCCGGGCGGCGAGGACTGGCAGCGCCGCCAGGTGTTCATCGCCGACAACTACCGCGAGGCGGACGGGACGCTCGACGCGGCCGGGGACTTCGCCGGCGTTGCCGAGCTCCTGGTCGCCCAGCTGCCCCCCGACGTCCCGGTCGAGCGGGTCTACTACGACCCGGCCGCCGGGCCGGATTCCCCCGCCTGGCATGTGCGGCGGGGCAGTGAGGCGCACGCCCGCGTGCAGGAGGCGCTCAACCAGGGCGCCGGGGTGGTGACCTACATCGGCCACAGCAGCACGTGGCAGTGGGCGTTCACCGAGGTCGAGTCGAACCCCCAGTACCTGCTCGGCCTGTACGACCCCGACGCGCTGACGAACGCGGATCGCCTGCCGGTGGTGTTGTCCATGACCTGCCTCAGCAGCGCGTTCCAGACCCCGGCGTTCAGCGGGACGACGATCGACGAGCGCCTGCTGCTCAGCCCGAGCGGCGGCGCGGTGGCCGTGTGGGGGCCAACCGGGCTCGGCGTGCTCCACGGCCACGACGCGCTCATGCGCGGCTTCTTCCGCGCCCTCGCCACCGGCCGCGGCACAAGCCAGCGGGCGCGCGACTGGCGTGCGGTCGGGGAGCTTGTGCACGCCGGCTACCGCGAGCTGAGCGCGACCGCGCCGTGCTGCCGCGCGGCCATGTTCACCTTCGCGCTGCTCGGGGACCCGCTCACCCCGCTGAAGGCCGGCGAGCAGCGCGTCTTCATCCCCTTCACCAGCCGCTGACTCACGCGGCGGCCGCGCCTCGCCAGAAGCCTCTCCCCGTCGCCCTGCGGCGCGGCCGTCCGCCGTCCGCGGGAGCGGAAGTACGAACGGAGGCTGATGCGCCGCCCTCGCACGCCGCCCTATGATTGGCGCCACGGAGAAATGAGCGCCGGAAAGTGCGTAACGCCGGCCTAAATCTTGATGATTTGCGAGACATAGTCGTACTAAAAAGAGTCGTACCTTCGTTTACCAGAAAAGACACAGCGGCGAGCATCTCCAGCAATCTGCGCGGAGCGCACGCAGCGGGCGTGGCGCCGGTCGCAAGGCGCGGCTCGAAGAATGAAGGTGAGGAGGCCAGTATGAGGAGTCGTTGGCGGATCTCCGGTATGCTCCTGGTCACCCTGATGGTCGTGTTTCTCACCGGGACGACGTTCCAGCAGGCTGCGGCTGCTCGCGAGCAGGCCGAGCTGATGGGCCTGCTGACTGAGCCGGCGCCGGTGGCCGCCGTCGCTGCTGCCGGGCCCGTGGTGCAGCAGGCGCAGGGGCCGCGCTGGAGCAGCTGGACCGGCCTCCAGGGCTTCACCACGTCCGCGCCGAGCGTCACCGCCGCCGGGCGCAACAATGTCTTCCTGTTCGCGCGCAGCGAGCGCGGGACGCTTGTGTGGAGCCGCTGGAACGGCAGCAGCTGGACCAGGATGGCCGAGCTCAGCAGCAGCCGGCTGGCGTCGGCGCCGTCGTGCGCGTCGTGGGGCAACAACACCGACATCCGCATCAGCTGCTTCGCCGTGCTCGAGGGCAGCAGCGCCGTCCACCACCTGTACTACGCCGGCGGCAGCTGGTACGGCTGGCAGAGCCTCGGCGGCGTGGCGACCAGCGCGCCCGGCGCGGTCTCCTGGGCGCCGGGGGTCGTCTCGGTGTTCGTCCGCGGCCAGGGCGACGGCCAGATGTACCAGAACTGGTGGGCCAGCGGCAGCGGCTGGAGCGGCTGGAGCCCGCTGGGCGGCCAGCTCACGTCGGCGCCGGCCTGCGCCTCGCTGCGCGAGCCGCCCGGCCGGGTGGACTGCGTGGTGCGCGGCAACGGCAACAACCTCTTCCTGAAGACCTGGCAGGGCGGGTCGGGCCAGGGCTGGCAGGCGGACTGGACCAACCTGGGCGGCGGCGCCAGCTCGGCGCCCACGATCGCGGCCTGGGGCGCGAACCGCCTGAGCGTCTTCTACCGCGGCGAGAACGGCAACATGCTCCACCGCTACTGGGACGGCACGCGCTGGGTCGGCCCGGAGGACCTCGGCGGCCCGATCTCCTCGTCGCCCGCGTGCACCTCGCCCGAGGTGAACCGCATCGAGTGCTACGCCCAGGGCATCGACGCGGAGTGGAACGCCGGCCCGTCGCTCCTGCAGCGGATCTGGACGGCGCAGTAGGCGCCCGCGCTCCTGAACCAGGGGAGCAGAGCGCTGCGGTGTAGCGCTCCGTTGGCTTCGCCGGCGGAGCGCCACACCGCAGTAGTGGTATAATGCGCCCCGGGCCCCGGCCGCTCGAAGGCCGCCCGCACGTGTTCAGGAGGCGGCGCAATGCCCTCGCTGGCGATCGTCATCGTCAACTACAACACCCGCGACCTGCTGCGCGACTGCCTGCGCTCGCTCGAGCAGGGCGCGGCGCACACCCCCGCGCAGGTCTGGGTCGTGGACAACGCCTCGCCCGACGGCAGCGCGGCCATGGTCCGCGCCGAGTTCCCCAGCGTGCGGCTGATCGAGAGCCGCCGCAACGGCGGCTTCGCCTACGCCAACAACCTCGCCCTGCGCGAGATCCTCGGCGCTCCCGCGGACGCGTCGCCGTCCTACGTGCTGCTCCTCAACCCCGACACCGTCGCGCCGCCCGGCTCGCTGGACGCGCTCGTCGCCTACATGGAGGCCCACCCGGACGTCGGCGCCTGCGGCCCGAAGCTGCTGCTCGGCGACGGCACGCTGGACCTGGCCTGCCGCCGCTCGTTCCCGACGCCGGCCGTCTCCTTCTACCGCATGACCGGCCTGTCGCGGCTCTTCCCCAACAGCCCGCGCTTCGCCCGCTACAATATGACCTACCTCGACCCGGATATCGAGACCGAGGTCGACTCGGTGGTCGGCGCATGCATGCTGGTGCGCGCCAGCGTGGCGCGCGAGGTCGGCCTGCTGGACGAGAGCTTCTTCATGTACGGCGAGGACCTGGACTGGGCCTACCGCATCAAGCAGTACGGCTGGCGCATCATGTACGTCCCGAGCGTCACCGTCTACCACTACAAGCGTTCCGCCAGCCGCCAGCGGCCGTTCGCGTCCATCCGGGCCTTCTACGACGCCATGCGGGTGTACCACCGCAAGCACTACGCGGCGTTCACGCCGGCGCCGCTCAACCTGCTGATCGAAGCGGGGATCACGCTGAAGGAGTGCATGGCCCTTGGCAGCAATTTCCTCCGCCCCCCGGCCGCGCGCCGAACCGAATAGGGCCGCCCGCCAGCGCCCGTGGGTCACGCGCTCGCTGCTGACCCTGGCGCTGCTGGCCTGCGACTCGCTCGCGGTCAACGCCGCCTTCGCCGGAGTCTACCGCTGGGGGCTCCGCAGCGACCCGGGCCTCGAGGCGGCCTACGTGGCGATGGCGGCGGTGAGCCCGCTCACCGCGCCGCTCATGCTGCTGATGCTCAACCTGGTGATGGCGGTCGCCTTCGCCGCGAGCGGGCTCTACACCCTCCCGCGCGGCATCTCGCGCATCGACGAGGCGTTCAAGGTCGTCGTCGCCGTCACGCTCGGCACGTTCGCGACGCTGATCGTCAACGCCCTGCAGCCCTCGTTCCAGCGCGAGTCGCTGCCGATCAACCAGCAGGTGCTGCTGCTCGGCTGGGCCGCCGCGGTCGTCACCGCCGCCCTGCTGCGCATCACCTACCGCGGCGTCGTCTCCGCCCTGCGCGCCCGCGGCGTCGATACCCGCCGGGTGCTGATCGTCGGCGCCCGCGACCCCGGCCGGGTGGTGCTGGAGCGCATGCGCCACATGCCCGAGCTCGGCTACCGCGTCCAGGGCTTCCTCTCCGACAGCACCCCCGTCGGCTCGCTGGTCGACGGCGTCCCGGTGCTCGGCCGCACCGCCGCGCTCGGCCGGGTCATCCGCGCCACCGGCGCCGACGAGGTGATCATCGCGCTCTCCGGCCGCACCTCGGCCGAGATCTTCGACATCGTCTCGCTCGCCGAGGACGAGTCGGTCGAGATCAAGCTCTACCCGGACTCGTTCCAGCTGATCACCAACAACGATATCTCGATCGGCGACGTCAGCGGCCTGCCGCTGATCAGCGTCAAGAACGTCGCGCTCGATAACCCGATCAACCAGGCGCTCAAGCGCGCCCTGGACCTCGCGGTCGCCGGGGTCGTGCTCACGTTCGCCTCGCCGCTGATGCTGCTGATCGCCGCGCTCATCCGCCTCGAGTCGCGCGGCCCGGTCTTCTTCGTCCAGGAGCGCGTCGGGCTGGACGGCAAGCCCTTCCCGACGATCAAGTACCGCACGATGCGCCCCGACGCGCCCAACCTCGGCAACTGGACCACCCGCGACGACCCGCGCGTCACGCCGCTCGGCCGCTTCCTGCGCCGCTACAGCCTGGACGAGCTGCCGCAGTTCATCAACGTCATCCGCGGCGAGATGAGCGTGGTCGGGCCGCGCCCCGAGCAGCCGGTGTGGGTCGAGCGCTTCAGCCAGAGCATCCCGCGCTACATGCGCCGCCACAAGCAGAAGGCCGGCATCACCGGCTGGGCCCAGGTCAACGGCCTGCGCGGCGACACCAGCATCGAGGAGCGCACCCGCTACGATCTGTACTACGTCGAGAACTGGTCGCTGCTGTTCGACATCAAGATCATCGTCAAGACGGTGATCGACATCCTCAGCGGCCGCAACCAGGGCCAGTAGGCGCCAGGGCGCATCGCTTCGCGCAAGCGATGCCGGCGGCGGCCCGCCCGCCCGCCGCAGTCCTCCGGCGCCGTGCTGGCCGGAGCCCCGCCCGTGGCAGCGTACCCCTGTGGGGCCCCACCGCGGCGGCGGGGCTCCCCGTTGTCGCCGAACTCGTGTACAATCACTGCTGCGCCGAAGACAGCTACAGCCAGATGAGAGATAGATAATGACCGAGCTGCACAACCTCACCATCTCCGCCGCGCGCGACCTGCTGGCCCGCCGCGAGGTGTCCGCGGTGGAGCTGACCCGCGCGCTGCTGGACCGCATCGCCGCCGTGGACGGGCGCGTCAGCGCCTTCCTCACCGTCGACACGGAGGGCGCGCTGGCCCAGGCCCAGGCCGCCGACGAGGGGCGCGTGGGCGACGGGTCGCCCCTGCGCGGCATCCCGCTCGGGATCAAAGACGTGATCTCCACCCGCGGCGTCCGCACCACCTGCGGCTCGCGCATGCTCGAGAACTTCGTGCCGCCCTACGACGCCACCTGCATCCGGCGGCTCAAGGAGGCCGGCGCGGTGCTGCTCGGCAAGCTCAACTGCGACGAGTTCGCGATGGGCTCCTCGACCGAGAACAGCGCCTTCGTACAGACGCGCAACCCGTGGGACCTGGAGCGGGTGCCCGGGGGCTCGAGCGGCGGATCGGCGGCGGCGGTCGCAGCCGGCGAGGCGCTCGGCACCCTCGGCACCGACACCGGCGGCTCGATCCGCCAGCCCGCCGCCTTCTGCGGCGTCACCGGGCTCAAGCCCACCTACGGGCGCGTCTCGCGCTACGGGCTGGTGGCCTTCGCCTCCTCGCTCGACCAGATCGGCCCGCTCGCCTGGACCGCGCGCGACTGCGCGATCCTGCTCGGCGCGCTCGCCGGGGCGGACCCGCAGGACAGCACCAGCGCCCCGCAGCCGGTGCCGGACTACGAGGCGGCGCTGACCGGCGACGTGCGCGGCCTGCGCATCGGCGTGCCGCGTGAGTTCTTCGTCGAGGGCATGCAGCCGGGGGTCGAGGCCGCCGTGCGCCGCGCGATCGACGAGCTGCGGGCGGCCGGCGCGGAGGTGCGCGAGGTGACGCTGCCGCACACCCGCTACGCGCTGCCGGTGTACTACCTGATCGCCCCCGCCGAGGCCAGCGCCAACCTCGCCCGCTACGACGGCGTCCGCTACGGCACGCGCGTGGACGACGAGAGCTACTGGGACTCGCTGGAGAAGACCCGCGGCGCGGGCTTCGGCCCCGAGGTGCGGCGCCGGATCATGCTCGGCACCTACGCCCTCTCCGCCGGCTACTACGACGCCTACTACCGGCGCGCCCAGCAGGTGCGGACGCTCATCCGGCGCGACTACCAGCAGGCGTTCGAGCAGGTGGACCTGCTGGCCACGCCGACCACTCCCTCGGTGGCCTTCCGGCTCGGCGAGCACAGCGACGATCCGCTGGCGATGTACCTCGAGGACGTCTGCACGCTGCCGGTCAACCTCGCCGGGCTGCCCGGCCTGGTGGTGCCCTGCGGCGAGAGCGGGGGCATGCCGGTGGGCCTGCAGCTGATCGGCCGGCCGTTCGACGAGGCCACGCTGCTGCGGGTCGGCGACGCCTACCAGCGCATGACCGACTGGCACACCCGCCGGCCGGCGCTCTAGGAGGCCGCGCGGCGCCCTACAGCCGCTCGCGCAGCCACGTCTGCACGTCAGCCAGGCACGCGGCGTTGATCTCGTGCGCCATGCCCGGGTACTCGCGGTAGGTCAGCGCCGCGCCGAGCCCCTCCAGCAGCTCGCGGCTCGCCCGCCCGTGCGCCACCGGCACCACGGTGTCGGCCGTGCCGTGGCCGACGAAGAAGGGCTTGCCGGCCAGCAGCTCGGGCTGCGGCGCGGCGTCGGTCAGCTCGGAGGGCACGATGCCGCTCAGCACCACCGCGCCCGCCACCAGGTCCGGCCGCGTCAGGGCGACGATCGCCGCCATCGAGCCCCCCTGGCTGAACCCGCCGACGAGCACCCGCTTCGGGTCGGCGCCGTAGGCGCGCACGGCCTCCTCGACGAACTCGGCCGCCGTCTTGCCGCTCAGCCGCGCCTGGTACGGGTCCACCGCGATCCCCTCGGCGGTGAAGGCGATCTCGAACCAGGCGTAGCTGCCGGGCATCAGCATCAGCGGGGCGCGCGCGCTGATCACCAGCAGCCGCTCGTCGAGGTACGGCGCCAGCGCGAACAGGTCCTCCTCGTTGCTGCCGTAGCCGTGGAACAGCACCAGCAGCGGCGGGTCGTCGCCGGGGGTGGCCCGCGGCCGGCGCGCGAGATGGGCCAGCGAAAGGTCGTGTGACGTCATGGGCTTCGTTCTCTTCTCAGCCTGCCTGCTCGGCCGCGAGGTGTGGAGGGCTGAGTCTCCCACCCGCCGCTGCGTCTATCGTAACAGAGGCTAGCCCACCTGCTCCTCACCCCGGCGCTCGGCGCCGCTGATGACCGCCCCGCGCGGGACCACGCGGGTGGTGAGCCGCAGGCGCAGCGCCAGCGCCGCGGCGATGTTCCACAGCAGCCGGATGCCCAGCGCCGGGTCGTCCTCGCACAGGGCCACCAGCCGCTCGCGCCGCAACGAGAGCAGCGTCGCGCCCTCGGGGCCGGCCCGCAGCCCCATGCTGCGCCGCCCGCCGTCCAGCAGCGCCAGCTCGCCGGCGATCTGCCCCGCCCGCAGCGTCGTCACCGGCGGCTGCTCGCCCGGCTCGTCCGCGCCTGGGGCCGCCGTGCGCAGCACCTCCACGCTGCCCTCCTGCACCACGAACAGGTGCTGCCCCGGCTCGTCGGCCTGGACGATCTGCCGGCCGGGCGCGTAGTAGCGCAGGGTGAACTGCGCCGCCAGCCGGGCGAGCTGGGTGGCGTTCAGCCGGTTGCCGATGTCCGAGGAGCTTAGGAAGCGCGCCACCTCGTCCACCTGCTCCACCGTCTGGCCCAGCGTCGCGTCCAGGCGCGCGTCCCCCAGCGGCAGCCCGAGAAACGCCCCGACGTAGCGCCGGGTGATGTCCGGCGTCTCGAACTGCGGCCAGTGGCCCGCCTTGGGGATGATCCGCAGGTCGGCGTCCGGCCACTCGTCGGCGACCACCCCGGCGTCGCGCAGAGGCACCGTGTTGTCCTCCGCGCCCCACAGCACCAGGGCCGGCGCCTCGACATGCCCCAGCGCGCCGCGCAGGTCGTTGTCGCGCATGGCCCGGTAGCACTCGGCGCGGACCTTGCCCTGCCCCGGCCGCCGCGCGTCGGCCCGCAGCCGCCGGTAGTCGGCCTCGCTGATGCCGCTCCGCTCCGCGAACGACGCCGGCCGCATCAGCCGGTCGCTCAGCGAGACGAACTGCGACTCGATCGCCCGCGACAGGCGCTGCCCGAGCCGGAACTGCTCCAGCCACACCACCGGCGAGATCACGGTGTTGATAAAGCCCGAGAGCCGGCCGCTGATCGTCGGGCACACCAGGACCATGCGCTCCACCAGCTCCGGGTGGCGCAGCGCCAGCGTGACGCTGATCATGCCGCCCATCGAGTGGCCGATCAGCACCGCGCGCCCGTCGGTGTGCTGGCGGATCAGCTCCGCCAGCAGGTCGGCGTAGGCGGGGATGCTGGCCGGCTGCGCCAGCGGCGGCGAGCTCCCGTAGCCCGGCAGGTCCAGCGCCATGCAGCGGTAGCGCCGCGCCACCTGCTCGAGCAGCGGCGAGAGGGCATACCACGAGCTCGACCAGCCGTGGATCAGCAGCGCCAGCTGGCCCTCCGTCGGCCCCTCGGTGCGCGCGTAGATCCGCTGGCCGTTTACGGTGAACGTCGGCATTGCGGCTCCTCGCCTGTGGTACTATCACGCTATTATAGCAAGTGGTGCAATCGCATGAGCTCTGAGCGGCTGATCGCAGACCGGTACCTGCTCGGCGACCTGATCGGGCAGGGGGGCATGGGCGCGGTGTTCCGCGGCCGCGACACGCGCACGGGGGCGGACGTCGCGATCAAGGCGCTGCGCCCCGACGTGGCCGCCCTCGACCCGCAGCTGCTGGAGCGCTTCCGGCGCGAGGCGCTCGCCCTGCGCCGGCTCGACCACCCCGGCATCGTCAAGATGCTCGACGCCCTCGAGGAGGACGGCCGCCAGTACCTGGTCATGGAGTACGTGCCCGGCGGCTCGCTCGAGGCGCTGCTGCGCGCCCAGGGTCCGCTCCCGATCCGCCGCGCCCTGGAGATCGCGCTGGACCTGGCCGACGCCCTGGCGCGCGTCCACCGCCTGGATATCGTCCACCGCGACATCAAGCCCGCCAACGTGCTCCTGGCCGCGGACGGCGCCCCGCGGCTCACCGACTTCGGGGCCGCCTATATCGGCGCCGGCGCGCGCCTGACCGAGACCGGCGTGATGATCGGCACCTTCGCCTACCTTAGCCCGGAGGTCTGCGAGGGGGCGCCGCCCGACGCCCGCGCCGACATCTGGTCGTTCGGCGTGATGCTGTTCGAGATGCTCGCCGGGCGCCGCCCGTTCGAGGCCGGCCAGCCGGGCGCGCTGCTGTCCGCCATCCTCACCCGCCCCGCGCCGGACCTGCGCCGCCTGCGTCCGGATGTTCCGCCGGCCCTGGCGCGCCTCGTGTCGCAGATGCTGGAGAAGGACCGCGAGCGGCGCATCAGCGGCGCCCGCCAGGTGGGCGCCGCTCTGGAGCAGATCATGCGCGCCCAGGCGGCGGGGGCCGCGCCGGCTGTCACGCCGGAAGATATGCCCACCGCCTCTTCGCCTGTGCCGCACGACAGCGCGACGCTCGAGGCCCCGGCGCTGCTGGCGCAGCTGCTCGCCAGCCACGTGGAGCCGCCGGCGCGCGCCGGTGACACCCCGCTCGCCGCCGCGCCGATCACGGCCCCGGTTCCCCCCGAGCCTGCCCGCTCCCCGCCCAGGCGTTCGCGGACGCGAGGCCTTCTCCTGCTGGCGGTGGTCGCGGTGCTCGCGCTCGGCGGCGGGCTGGCGCTGCGGTCCGGCCTGGGCGGGCTGCGCGCCACGATGGGTGCCCAGCCGGGCGCCCAGCAGGGGGCGCTCGCCCCGGAGCGCGTCGCGCCGGTGGCGCCCGGCGACTTCATGGTGCTGGTGGCGCGGCTCGAGGGCGATGAGGTGGACGCCGTCGCCGACGATCTGCGCCAGGCGCTCGAGGTGGAGGCGCCGTTCTCGCGCATTCGCGTGCGTGTCTACCCGCGCCCGGTCACCTCGGACGACGAGGCGCGCGCCGCCGCGGAGGCCAACCGCGCGGCGATCGTCGTGTGGGGCGAGGACCGGGGCGACCACCTGGAGGTGCACGTGCAGGTCGGCGCGCCGGAGGCCATGCCCGGCGTGCGGGTCGACCGCGCCTTCGTCGAGCAGGCGGCCAACGTGCGGCTGCGGATCAGCGACGCCCGGCGCGAGTCCGCGGCGCCCTACGTGCTCGGCGCGCTCAGCCTGCTCCAGAACGCCCAGGGCGACGTCTACGAGACGGTGCGGACGGTCGCGATCATGGGCCTGCGCCCGGTGACGCCGGCCGAGCCGATCGGCAGCTCGGTGGCGACCCACTACCACCGGGCGACCGCGCTGTTCGCCGATGACGCGATGGCCGCGGTTGCGGAGCTGAGCGAGGCGATCGCGCTCTCGGGCGGCAACCCGATCCTGTACACCAGCCGCGGGCTGGCGCGCCAGCGGGCCGGCCGGCTCGACGAGGCCCGGCTGGACATCGAGACGGCGCGCCGGATCGGGCCGGCGGACTGGGCCATCCCGCGCGCGATGCTAGCGAACGACGCGCTGCTGCGGGGCGACCTCGCGGCGGCGGTCGCCGAGTATGACCAGGTCGTGGCGCTGCGCCCGGACGACTGGTTCGGGCACACCTACCGCGGCGCGCTGCACTACCTCGGCGGCGATGAGGCCCGGGCGCGCGAGGACCTGGAGCGGGCGATCGCCCTGGGCCCCGACGCGAACTACCCCTACGCGCTCGCGGCGCTGATCGCGCTGCGCGAGGGGCGGCTGCCGGAGGCCGCGGCGCTCTCCGAGACGATCCTGCGCAGGTACCCCGACCCGGCGCTGGGGAACCTTCTCCTGCGCGGGACGTTCGGCGCCGGAGGGGCCGCCAACCCGCTCGGCCCGCTGCTGTCGTCGTTCACCGGCCTGGTGCTTGGCCAGCACGACCTGGCGGCGGCGGAGGCCGACGCGCTGCGGGCGGCGCTTCCCGGCCTGCCGGACGCATACCTGCTGCGCGGGCTGGCCGACTGCAACCTCGGGCGGCACGCCGAGGCCGAGGCGGCCTACTCCGAGGGGCTGGTGCGCGTCCCTAGCGATGGGCTGCTGCACCTGCTGCGGGCCGACGCGCGCAGGCGCCAGGGAGACGCCGCCGGCCTGGAGGAGGACATCCGCGCCCTCGCCGGGACGCCGCTGGCGCCCTACGCCGAGGAGGCGCGCACGGGGCAGCTGGCGTGCGAGACGCTGCTCAGCCAGCGGTGAGCCGTGTGGAGGTACGTCGGGCGTGATATTGAGGGTGGGGGGCGTCTCTACCGGCGCCCGCCCACGGCGGGCGCCGCGCCGCGCCCCACCAGGGCCGCCACCACGAGCGCAACGGCCAGCGCCCCAACCGCGAACAGGAACGTCTCCGCCACCACCTGCGCCGCGACGCCGATCAGGAAGCCGGCCGGGTCGCTGAGCGCGGCCGGGTCGTCGGCCGCAGCCCGCCGGAGCGCGTCCTGCCGCTGGACGCCCCACAGCGTCAGCGTCGAGACCCCGATTGTCATGCCGGTCAGGCGCAGCACGATCACCAGCGCCGCCGCCGCGCCGTGCCGCTCCTCGCCCCCCGCGTCGATCACCGCCGCGGCCACCGGCGAGAGGGTCAGCCCGAGGCCCGCGCCGGCCACCACGAGGCCCGCCACCATCGCCCCGTACCCGGTGTCCGCCCGCCAGCCGCTGAGCAGCACGTACCCGGCGACGCCCAGCGCCAGGCCGCCGAGCGTCGGCAGGCGGTTGCCGTAGCGCCCGGCCAGCCGCCCGCCCAGCGGCGCCAGGGCGGCCATCGTCAGCGTCAGCGCCGAGAGGACCAGCCCGCTCTCCCAGGCCCCGCGCCGCAGGATGTCCGCGTCCTCGGGGTGCTGCAGGCCGAGCCGCGTGTTGATGAACAGCGGCACGTTGGCGATCGCCATGGCCAGCCCGAAGCCGACCAGCGCGTTGACGGCGCACGCGGCCGCGGCGCCCCGGTCGCGGAACAGCCGCAGGTCCAGCAGCGGGTCGCGGGCGCGCCGCTCGGCCCACACGAAGGCCCCCAGCAGCGCGAGCGCCAGCAGCACCAGCGGCCCCGCGTAGGGCGGCGGCCCGGCCCGCTCGCCGTAGAAGTCGGCCTGCCCGAGCTCGGCGCCGGCCGCCAGGCCGACGTTCAGCGCCGTCAGGCTGCCGGCGATCAGCAGCGCCCCCGGCCAGTCGAACGCGCCAGGCGCCCGCGCGCCCGGCAGGTGCCGCAGCGCCAGCCACGTCAGCGCCAGCGCCGCCGCGCCGAGCGGCAGGTTGATCCAGAACAGCAGCCGCCAGTCGTCGAACAGGCGCATGAGCGCCCCGCCGTACAGGTGGCCGACCATCCACCCGGCGGTGTCGACCGCCGCGATGATGCCGAGGGCCGCGGCGCGCCGCCCCTGTGGAAACAGGTCCCCGGCGAGCGCCATCGCCACCGGGACCAGCGCCCCGGCGCCCAGCGCCTGCACCACGCGCCCCGCCACCACCGTCTCGAGCGTCGGGGCGGCGGCCACCAGCGCCGAGCCGGCGATGAAGACCGCCAGGCAGATCAGGTAGGTTGGGCGCCGGCCGTACAGGTCCGAGAGGCGCCCGGCGAAAGTCATGCTGACGGTGTAGGCCAGCAGGTAGCCGGTGATCACCCAGGCCGCCCGCTGCAGCTCGGTGTCGATCGAGACCTGCAGGTCCAGCACGATCTTCGGCAGCACCGCGGTGACGATCGTCAGGTCCACGGCGCCGAGGAAGACGGCGGCGCTGAGCAGTGCGAGGGTCGTGTTCGGGCTGAACCGGGCGATTTCGCGAGATGGGGTCATGGCGTCGTGCGTGGTGCGCGGTGCGTGAGAGCCTCCGGCGTTAGCTTCGAGCCCGGCGCTGCGCGCGATGGATCAGCACTCCACCGGGTCCCTGACGTCCACCGGCTGGCCGTAGTCGCTGAAGCTCATCGTCCACGTCGTCGGCTCGGCGGGGTCGGTGGCGCTGTCCACCAGCGTCAGCCGCAGGGCGCGCAGCGTCTCCTTGTCGGCCCAGATCTCGGCCGCCACCGGGCCGGCGCCGATCATCCCGCCGCTGATCGCCGCGAGCTGCTCGCCGTCGAGCGTGCCGCGCAGGTGGTAGCTCGCCCGGCCTCCCACCTCCTCCTCGCCGACCAGCGCGACATCCTGCAGGCCGCGCTGCAGCAGCGCCTCGATCCCCCGCTCCGGGTCGAAGAGCACGGCCGGGTCGAAGGCCATCCCCGGCGCCAGGCACTGCCAGGCGCGCGTCAGCGGGTTGGTGATGTACTGCCGGCCCTCGAGCGAGACGGTGCGGATCTCGGTCAGGCCGGCGGCGCTCTGCACGGTGAGCGTGGCGAGCACCCCCGCCGGCCGCTGCAGCCCGCCCTCCATCTCGCGGAGCGTGAACAGCCCCGAGCTGTCGATCGGCACCGGCCTGCCGGCCAGCGTCACGCTGAAGCGCAGGCTCTGGGCCTCCGCCGTGGCCCGCCCGACGCCGGCGGCGATCTCGGCCGGGGTGGGGGTTGGGGTGGGCGTGGGGCCGCCGATCCCGGCGCCGCAGGCGGCCAGCGCCAGGCTCACGAGCGCCAGCGCCAGAGCTCTGGAGAGGGATGAGACACGCATGGCAGTTCTCCGTGTGGCCGAACCGCCGCGCATTGTAGCACGCCTCCGGTCGCTCGCCGCTCCCCGCCGGCCCCGCGATCTGTCCCAAGGAACAGGTCCGCGCCCGATCGCAGGGCCGATTGCCCGGCGCCCCGAGGATGGTACACTGCCCGCGGGCTGCGGCCCATGTGCGCGTGCGCTCAGCAGAGGGATGTGGAGGAGCTCGCGATGACCGATAACCGCATTGGACGAAGCGCAGCCGCCGCTCCCGGGCTCGACCTCGATGCCTACTTCCGGCGGATCGGCTACGCCGGCCCGCGGGAGCCGACGCTGGGGCTGCTGCGGGAGATCGTGCTGCGGCACACCCAGACGATACCCTTCGAGAACCTCAACCCGTGGCTGCGCTGGCCGGTGTACCTGGACCTGCCGTCGCTCCAGCACAAGATCGTCCGCAGGGGCCGGGGCGGCTACTGCTTCGAGCAGAACGGCCTGCTGCGCCACGTGCTGCTGGCGCTCAGCTTCACCGTGACCCCGCTGGCTGCCCGCGTCCTGTGGATGCGCCCGCCGGACGCCGAGACGCCGCGCAGCCACATGCTCCTGCTGGTCACGGTCGAAGGCCAGCCCTACATCGTCGACGTCGGCTTCGGCGGCATGACGCCCACCGGGGTGCTGCGCCTGGAGCCGGAGGTCCCGCAGGCCACGCCGCACGAGCCGTACCGCCTGATGCGCGCCGGCGATAGCTTCGTGCTGCAGGCCGAGGTGCGAGGCGAGTGGGGGACGCTGTACCGCTTCGATCTCCACGAGCAGCTGCACGTCGACTACGAGGTGGCGAACTGGTACGTGTCCACGCACCCGCAGTCCCACTTCGTCACCGGCCTGAGCGCGGCCAGGGCGGCGCCGGACCGCCGCTACACGCTCAGCAACACCCGGCTCGCCGTTCACCACCGCGGCGGCCACACCGAGCAGCACCAGCTCACCAGCGTGGAGGAGCTGCGGGCGGCGCTCCAGGACACGTTCCTCCTGACGCTCCCCGAGGAGCCGGCGCTGGACATCGCGCTGCAGCGGCTGGTCGATCAGGCGCGGGAGGAGCTCAGGTGACAACCGGCAGCCGGTTGAAGGCGTAGGCGTCGTAGACCTCGCCGTGGCGCTTCTCCAGCAGCTCCTCGAACGCCTGCGGGCCGGCGGCCTTGATGTAGTTGAACTCGCTCAGGTAGATCGGGAAGACCCACAGCCACTGGATGAGCATGTCCGGCCGCTCCACCTGGCCGTAGGGCGCGCCCTCGTACAGCCGGCTGTCGTCCAGGTAGGGGTAGGTGAAGTAGAGGTACTCCATCCCCGAGCCGGGGCTGACCGGCTCGCCGATCGGGAGGACGTAGCCGGGGCCGATCTCGATGTTGTGGCGGTGCGGGTGCTCGGCGACGAGCGCCAGCAGCTCGCACACCTCGGCCTCGTGCTCGGGCGCGGCGTGGAAGAGGTACTCGTAGCGCACCCCGCGCGGGTCGCCGAAGCTGCGCGGGCTGTGCGGGATCACCCGGTAGCTGCCGCCGAGGGTGCCGTAGGTGGTGAAGAGCTGGTTCTGCGGGTACACCAGCACCGCGAAGTGCCGCGAGACGAGCTGCGGCCCGGCCTCGTCCTCCGGCGGCGCGACGCGGATCAGGTGCTCCGGCGGCCCCTTCCAGCGCAGGTAGTTGTCCAGCACCAGCGCCGCCGGGTCGCGCTCCTCGCGGAAGGCGGCCGCCAGCTGCGCCCGCAGGTCCGTGTCGTTTACTGTCATCGCAGTATCACCCCGTCGCGCGCCGGGACCACCAGCCGCAGCGTCCTCCCGTCGACCCGCGCCGCGGCTGTGGCGCCGAACAGCGGTCGCAGCTCCGCCCCCTCGGGCAGGTGCGCGCCGGCCGGGATCTGCACGGTGTGCGGCTGCTCGTCGGCGTTCACCGCCACTACGATCGTCTCGTCGTCGCCCACGCGCGCGAAGGCGTAGACGTGATCGTCGGCGTAGAGCCGCACGTAGGCGCCGGTGCGCAGCGCCACGTGCTCCTTGCGCAGGGCGATCAACTGCTTGTGGTAGCCCAGCACCTCCTGGTCCCAGGTCTCCGGGCGGTCCCACGGGATCGTCCGCCGGCAGTCCGGGTCCTGGCGCCCCTCCAGGCCGATCTCGTCGCCGTAGTACACCGAGGGCGCGCCGGGGAAGGTCATCAGCAAGATCGTCGCCAGCCGCATGCTCGCCCGGTCGCCGCCGGCGATGCTCACCAGCCGGGCGGTGTCGTGGCTGTTGATCAGGTTCAGCTGCGCCAGCGTGATCTCGCGGTCGTACAGGTTCAGCAGCCACTCGATCTTGTCGCCGTAGGCGGCGGCCGTGAGCGGCGGCATCGTGTCGTAGCTGCGCCCGATGACCTCCTCGGGCCGCACGCGCGGGCCGGCCACGTAGGCGATCGTCGGGCCGGCGAACAGGTAGTTCATCACGCCGTCGAACTGGTCGCCCTGCAGCCACTCGCGCGCGTCGCGCCAGACCTCGCCGACGATGTAGGCGTCGGGGTTGATCGCCTTGACGCGGGCGCGGAACTCGGCCCAGAACCCCGGCGTGGTGATCTCGAACGGCACGTCGAGCCGCCAGCCGTCGATGCCGAAGTGGATCCAGTACTCGGCCACGCGCATGATGAACTCGCGCACCTGCGGGTTATCGGTGTTGAGCTTTGGCAGCGCCCGGTTGCCGACCCAGGACCGGTAGTTGGCGGGCCTGGAGCCATCGTAGGGGCTGAGCGGCCAGCCCTCGATGATGAACCAGTCCAGCCAGGGCGAGTGCGGCCCGTTCTCGAGGATGTCGTTGAACTGAAAGAAGCCGCGGCTGGCGTGGTTGAAGACGCCGTCCAGCACGACGCGCATGCCGCGCCGGTGGCACTCGTCGATCAGCTCGCGCAGCGCGCCGTTGCCGCCGAGCAGCGGGTCCACCTGGTAGTAGTCGTGGGTGTGGTAGCGGTGGTTCGAGGCGCTCTGGAAGATCGGCGTGAAGTAGATCGCGGTCGCGCCGAGGCCCTGGATATGGTCGAGGTGCTCGACCACGCCGAGCAGGTCGCCGCCCTTGTAGCCCTGCGGAGTCGGCGGGCTGTCCCACGGCTCGAGGTTGCTCGGCTTCTCGACCCGGTCGCTCTTGGCGAAGCGGTCCGGGAAGATCTGGTAGAACACCGCGTGCTTGACCCAGTCGGGCGTGTGAATCTCGAGCATCATTCTCCTGCCCACTCCGGCCGGTAGTCGGAGCCGACCACGACGACGATGTCCACGCCGAACGCGGGCGGCGGCGAGTCCGGCCCCGGCGCATCGAGCACGAAGCGCCCGTCGATGCCGAGCGCCTGCGCGAGGGCCTGGCGCGTCGCCGGGCGGCCGGTGTAGTCGATGATCATCGTGTTCGGGTAGATGCGCGTCACCGTCTCCGGGTCGGCCAGCGCGAATCCGCGCGCCCGCAGGTACTCGGTGGTGCGCCCGGCGATCCCCTCGACGGCGGCGCCGTTGAGCACCTGCACCGTCGCGTCCTCGGCCGGCGCCATGGGGGTGGGCGCGAGCGCGGCGGCCGTCGGGGCGGCCGGCTCCGAGGTATCGCTGGGCGCGGCGTCCTCGGCTGTGGGCGCGGGCGGCCCGGCCTCCCAGCGCGCCACGAGCGCCGCGATGTCCGCGGCGTTCCAGTACAGGTCGGTGCCGTCCACGGCGTCCAGCGCCACGTCGTCGGGGTTGATGCTCAGCTGCAGGATGCGGCTCGGCTCGAGGTCCCGCGCGAGCGCCGCCATGCCGTTGATCATCCCGAGGTCGCGCAGCGGGAGCGTGGTGCGCACGTTCTCCTCCAGCACCTCGGCCCAGCGCGGCAGCAGCGCGGCGTTCTCCAGCAGGCCGCGCTCCCGTACCTGGTCGAGCAGCGCGCGCAGCACCTGCTGCTGCCTCCGGCTGCGGTCGAAGTCGCTGCTGGTGTGCCGGCTGCGGGCGTAGGCCAGCGCGGTGCGGCCGTCCATCACCTGCACGCCCGGCGCGATGTAGATCCGCTCCACGCCGTAGTTGTCGGTCGGGTACTCGGCGTCCAGCAGCGGGGCCGGCACGTCCACCACGATGCCGCCCACCGAGTCGACCAGGCGCTCGAAGCCGTGGAAGTCCACCTGGGCGATGTAGTCCACCCGCACGTTGAGGAAGCGCTCGACCGTCTCAGCCGCCAGCGCCCCCGCCGCCGCGTCCGGGTCGGTGCCGGGGCCGTAGAGCGCCTCGGCGTTGGCGAAGCCGTAGCTGTAGGCGTAGTTGATCTTGGCCAGCCCGACGTTCGGGATCTGCGCCATCGTGTCGCGCGGGATGGAGAGCATGCTGGCGGTGCGCGCCTGCGGGTTCACCCGCACCAGGATGAGCGTGTCGCTGCGCACCCCCTCGCCGGGGTTCGGTCGCCGGTCCACGCCGAGGAGCAGCACGCTGAAGGGCTGCTGGAGCGCCGCGGGCAGCTCGGCGGGCGCTGGGGCTGCAGTCGCGGCGGCCGTCGCCTCCGGCTCCGCTGTCCCGGCGGCGACCGTGGCCTGCGCGGTCGGGGCGGCTGGCGCGGCGGTGGGCGGCTGGCTCGCGGCGGCGACCTCCGCGGTGCGCCGCGGGTCGTCCTGCTGGATCGCGTCGAGCGCGCGGTTGGCGCGCTGCAGGGCTGTGCCGAGCGCGAGGGCCAGCAGCACGGCGACCAGGCCGATGCAGATGGCGAAGACGCGCCAGGAGCCAAGCGGGGAGGCGGCGCTGCGCCGCACCCTGCGCCGGGCCGCAACCCGCTCGCGGGCAGTCGTGTACTGCTGTGGTGCGCGCTGGCGTGGGTCGGGCACGGCGAAACTCACGGACCTGAAGACGTCGTCGCGCGATTATACCAGCGGCCGCGGCGTCTATCAAGCTGGAGCGCGCGCTAACGCCATCTTGACAATCTCGCGCGACTCAATTATAGTACCGGCAACAACTGAAGAGACGCAACTCTTATCCAGAGAGGCGGAGGGACCGGCCCGATGAAGCCTCGGCAACCCCCGGAGGGAGGGAACAGGCGAAGCAGTTCGCCTTCACCTTCCCGAAGGATGGTGCCAATTCCGGCAGAGTTTTTCTGGAAGATGAGAGGCGCGCTACGGCTGTTGTTCCTGTTGGACAACAACGGTCCGACGAGTGAGCCCTCATCATTCTGATGAGGGTTTTTCTATGCCCTCGTGACGCCGCTGCCGGCCCGCCGGTAGAGGAAGGAGAACCCGACCCCATGTCTGACGAGATCAAGTTCACCGGTTTCGAGACGCTCGCGCTGCACGCTGGCCAGCAGCCCGACCCGACTACCGGCGCACGGGCAGTGCCGATCTACCAGACGACGTCCTATCAGTTCAAGAACACCGAGCACGCCGCCAACCTCTTCGGGCTCAAAGAGTTCGGCAACATCTATACCCGCATCATGAACCCGACGACCGACGTGCTCGAGCAGCGCATCGCCGCGCTCGAGGGCGGCGTCGGAGCGCTGGCGCTGGCCTCCGGCCAGGCCGCCGAGACCCTCGGCATCCTGAACGTCGCTGGCGCGGGCGACAACATCGTCGCCTCGACCGACCTCTACGGCGGCACCTACAACCTGTTCCGGCACACCCTGTCCAAGATCGGCATCACGACGCGCTTCGTGGACGGGCGTGACCTCGAGGGCTTCCGCAAGGCGATCGACGACCGCACCAAGCTGGTGTTCCTCGAGCTGGTCGGCAACCCCAAGCTGGACATCCTGGACCTCGAGGCGATCGCCAAGATCGCCCACGAGCAGGGCGTCGCGGTGATGGTGGACTCGACCACCGCCACCCCCTACCTGTGCCGGCCGTTCGAGTGGGGCGCCGACATCGTCGTCCACTCGGCCACCAAGTACCTCGGCGGCCACGGCACCAGCATCGGCGGCCTGCTGGTGGACAGCGGTAAGTTCGACTGGACCAACGGCCGCTACCCCGAGTTCACCGAGCCGGACCCGTCCTACCACGGGCTGGTGTACAGCCAGACGTTCGGCCCGCTGGCCTACATCATCAAGGCCCGCGTCCAGGGCCTGCGCGATATCGGCGCGGCCATGAGCCCGTTCAACTCGTTCCTGTTCCTGCAGGGCATCGAGACGCTCGGCCTGCGCATGGAGCGGCACAGCCAGAACGCGCTGGCGGTGGCGCGCTACCTCAAGGAGCACAGCAAGGTCGACTGGGTGCTGTACCCGGGTCTGCCGGATCACCCGAGCTACGCGCTGGCGCAGAAGTACATGCCGAAGGGCCAGAGCGGCATCGTCGGCTTCGGCATCAAGGGCGGGCGCGAGGCCGGCCGGACCTTCATCGACAACCTGAAGCTGTTCTCGCACCTGGCGAACATCGGCGACGCCAAGAGCCTGGCGATCCACCCCGCCACCACCACCCACAGCCAGCTCACGCCCGAGGAGCAGGCGCTCACCGGCGTCACCGACGACTACGTGCGCCTGTCGATCGGCCTCGAGACCATCGACGACATCATCGCCGACCTCGACCAGGCGCTCGCGAAGGTCTAGCGTGGACGAACGGGCCGTGTAGAGGGTCTGGTCGGGTTCAGAAGAGAAGATCGCAGATGTACGGGCGAAGCGTTCGCGCCCATACTCGCGTAAGCGTTCAGCGATGGTGCGAGCGCTTCGCCCCTACACATTTATGGACCATAGACCGCCTATGACCGCAACTGCAACAACCCGCGAACCCGTGGGCGTGGGCATCGTCCAGACGCGCTACGCGACCTGGCTGGAGCCGCTCCCGCTCGACAGCGGCGCCACGCTCGCGCCGGTTACGCTGGCATACGAAACCTACGGGCAGCTCAGCCCCGCGCGCGATAACGCCATCCTGCTGCTGCACGCGCTCTCGGGGGACGCCCACGCGGCCGGGCGGCACTCCGCCACGGACCGCAAGCCGGGCTGGTGGGACGATATGGTCGGGCCGGGGCGCCCGTTCGACACCGACCGCTACTACGTGATCTGCTCGAACGTGCTCGGCGGCTGCCGCGGGAGCACCGGCCCCGCCAGCATCGACCCGGCGACCGGGCGGCCCTACGGCGCGCGCTTCCCGGTGGTCACGATCAGCGACATGGTGCGCGCCCAGGTGCGCCTGCTGGACTACCTCGGCATCGAGCGGCTGCTCGCCGTGGCCGGGGGCTCGATGGGCGGCTTCCAGGCCCTCGAGTGGGCCACCGCCTACCCCGAGCGGGTGCGCGGCGCCATCCTGCTCGCCACCACCGCGCGCCACTCGCCGCAGATGATCGCCTGGAACGCGATCGGCCGGCGGGCGATCATGAGCGACCCGCGCTGGCGCGGCGGCGACTACTACGACGGCGAGCTTCCCGCCGACGGGCAGGCGATCGCGCGCATGATCGGCCACATCACCTATCTCAGCGAGGCGTCGCTGGAGCGCAAGTTCTCGCGCGAGTTCCAGCGCGGCGCCGGCCCGGCCTACACCCTGGAGCAGGAGTTCGCGCTCGAGAGCTACCTCGAGTACCAGGGCGAGAGCTTCAACGCGCGCTTCGACCCGAACTCCTACCTGTACATCACCAAGGCGATGGACTACTGGGATCTGCCGGGGCGCTACGGGTCGCTCGATGCGGCGTTCGCCCGCAGCCGCGCCGAGTTCCTGGTGATCTCCTTCACCAGCGACTGGCTCTACCCCACCTCCGAGTCGCTCGCGATGGCCGAGTCGCTGCGGCGTGTCGGGCGCCCGGTGCGCCACGTCGAGATCGAGTCGACCGCCGGCCACGACGCCTTCCTGATCGATTACGAGCCGCAGGCGCCGCTGATCTCCGAGTTCCTCGCCGGCCTCGCCAGCTAGCGTGCGCGAACGCACGCTGCTCCCGCGGGCCCAAGTAAGCCCTCACGCGTCGTGTCTGGACCGGCGAAGTCGGCCCAGACACGACGCTCTCCCTTCATCCACCTGTTCGCGCTCTCCCGCGCCGGAAAGGGCTGTGCAGCCCTTTCCGAACCATCCCCGCAAATTGCAGTGCATCAGCCTGTGCGTGGGGCACGGGCATCGGTGGAGATGGTAACTCCTGTCGTTCACAGGCTGCTCCGGCGCACCGGAGGCCCGCCGCGACGTGGCCTTCGCCTGCGGTGGCTGGCGCTGGGATCAGATGCTCCATTCCGGCGGGCAGGCCGGGGCGCCGGTTGACTGTCGGCGCCGCAGTGCGGTATGATACGGTCGCGCCTTCCGAAAAGGCGCGACTATATGCTGCCACTCAGATGAAGAGGAGCTCTGAACTATGCGCAATATTGTTGGCGCGCTGGCCTTCATCCTCGGTCTGGCGCTCGGAATGGTTGGCGGCGCGGCGCTGCTGGCCTACGCCTACCAGGCCGCTGGGCTGTACCCGCCCGACGACGCGACGATCAAGTTTATCGCCCGCGAGCGTGGCTGGCTGCGCGACGACGTCTGAGCCCTGCAGACGCACTCCTGTGAGGCCTGGGCGGATGAGCGCGATTGAGAGAACACAGGGCTGCAGCTGCACCGCTTGTTCGCCGTCTTTCCGCCGTCTCCGCCGGTGTCTCGGATCCCTGGGCCTATGGAGCGATCCGTGATAATGCAAAGGAGCATACCGATGGAGAGGCCCTGGTTCAAGCACTACGGTGAGCGCATTCCTCGCTCTGTCCAGATCCCCGACGTTACCCTGGACTATCTGCTCCGCGAGAGCGCGCGCAAGTACCCCCATAACACGGCGACGAACTTCGTCCTCAGCTACCTGCTCGGCGGCCGCTTCACCGTGGGCGCCAAGCTGACCTACCAGCAGCTGAACGAGCATGTCGACCGCTTCGCCAACGCGCTCTACCAGCTCGGCGTGCGCAAGGGCGACCGGGTGGCGCTGATGCTGCCCAACTCGCCGCACTTCGTGATCGCCTTCTTCGCCGCGATGCGCATCGGCGCGATCATCGTCAACAACAACCCGACCTACACCTCGCGCGAGCTCCGGTACCAGCTCCAGGACTCCGGCGCCGAGACGATCATCCTGCTGAACATCTTCTACCCGCGCCTGCGCGAGATCCAGGTGGACACGTCGATCAAGCGGGTGATCGTCGCCCACATCCACGACACGCTCCCCTTCCCGTCCAACCTGCTGGTGAAGGCCAAGCAGAAGCGGGACCCGGCCTGGGTGGACGTCCACCCCGAGCACAACATCTTCTTCTTCCAGCGGCTGCTCGAGAAGTACCCGCCCATGCCGCCCAAGGTGGACGTCAGCCCCGACGACGTGGCGCTCTTCCAGTACACCGGCGGCACGACCGGGCTGCCGAAGGCTGCTATGCTCACCCACCGCAACCTGGTGGCCAACACAACGCAGGTGACCGCCTGGCTGGTGGGGGCCGAGATGGGCCGGGAGAAGATGATGTCCGCCATCCCGTTCTTCCACGTGTACGGGATGACGGTGTGCATGCTCTTCGGCGTGGCGCTCGGCGCGGAGATGGCGATCGTCCCCAACCCGCGCGACATCGATTTTGTGCTGCGGGTCATCCAGAAGGAGCGCACGTCGCTCTTCCCGGGCGTGCCGGCCATGTACATCCGCATCATCAACCACCCCAGGGTCGCCGAGTTCGACCTGAAGTCGGTCAAGGCCTGCGTCAGCGGCGCCGCGCCGCTCCCGATCGAGGTCCAGGAGCGCTTCGGCGAGATCACCGGCGGCCGCCTGGTCGAGGGGTACGGCATGAGCGAGCTGTCGCCGGTGGCGATCTGCAACCCGCTCTACGGCACCCGTAAGAAGGGCTCGATCGGCATACCGATACCGAACGTCGACGCCAAGCTGGTGGACATCGAGACCGGCGAGGACCTGCCGTTCCCGACGGACAAAGAGGGCGAGCTGGTGGTGCGCGGGCCGATGGTGATGAAGGGCTACTGGAACCGGCCCGAGGAGACGGCCGCGACGATCGACGCGGACGGCTGGCTGCACACCGGTGACATCTGCAAGGTGGACGAGGACGGCTACTTCTATATCGTCGACCGCAAGAAGGATATGATCATCGCCTCGGGCTTCAAGGTGCTCCCGCGCGACGTCGAGGAGGTGCTGTTCACGCACCCGAAGGTGATGGAGGCGGTGGTGGTGGGCGTGCCCAACCCGGCCCGCGGCGACGACACGATCAAGGCGTTTATCGTGCCGCAGCCCGGCTCGAATCCGAGTGCCGAGGAGATCCGCGAGTTCTGCAGACAGCACCTGGCGAGCTACAAGGTCCCGCGCGAGATCGAGTTCCGCGACGAGCTGCCCAAGACGATGGTCGGCAAGGTGCTGCGCCGCGTGCTGCTCGAGGAGGAGAAGCAGAAGATGGCCGCGCAGAACAGCGCCACGTCCGCGGCGCAGCCGGCGAAGGTGTAGCCTGCGGGAGAGCCATGCGGAGCGCCGAAGCTGATCGGACGCAGCGGCGGCGCTCCGCGACCGTCTCCTGTCTCTCAGCTCTGGGTCTCAGCTCTCGGTTCTCGGTCTCTGGAGAGCCTGATGCCTGTTTCGTATGCCGAAAACGCCGCGCTCGACTGCCCCGCGTGCGGCGCGCACTTCGACGCCGAGGTCTGGAATCTGGTGGACGCGGCCGAGCGCCCGGACCTGGTGGAGCTGCTGCGCGCCGGGGAGCTGAACGTCGTCGTCTGCCCGCAGTGCGGCCACCGTGGGCCGGCGGGCGCTCCGCTGCTGCTCCACGACCCGGAGGCGCGCCGGGTGTACTTCGCCGCGCCCGCGGGGGCCGCCGAGCACCAGGTGCGCGAGATGGCCCAAGGGCTGCTGTACCTGCTCGTCGGCAGCCTGCCGGAGGAGGCGCGCCTGCCCTACCTCGGCGACCTGCAGGTCGAGCAGGAGCTCGAGGGCGTGCGGCGGGCGATCGAGCGGCGGTCGCGGCGCCCGCCGGCCCGCGAGCGATCCGCCCCCGCCGTCGCCACAGCGTCGCCCGCCTCGATCCCCGCGCCGGTCGCCCCCTCGCCGCCGGCCGACCCCTCGCCGATCCTCGATGCGGTCCAGATCCTGCTCGCCGCCGACAGCGCCGAGGAGATCGAGCGGGTGGTCGCCGAGCACCCGGCGCTGCTCGATCCTGCGGCGGATGAGGTGCTGGCGAGCCTGATCGACATCGCCCACGGCCAGGGCGAGCGCGACGTGGCCCACGCGCTCAGCGAGGCGCGCCAGACCCTCCGCGATCTCCGCGCCGGCCCCGGCGAGGAGCCGCAGGCGGCCGCTGGCGGCCAGATGGCCCCGTCCGTCCCCTCCCCGGCCCAGGGCCTCACCGACGATGCCTACCAGGCGCTGATGCAGGCGCAGTCGCCGGCGGAGCTCGCCGACGTGGTGCGCGACCACGTGGTGCTGCTCGAGGAGTGGGCCGACGACGAGCTGAGCTGGCGCGCCGAGCAGGCCCTCGACGAGGGCAACGAGCGGCTGGCGCACGCGATCGAGGCCCGCCGCGACGCGCTGGCCGAGCTGCGCGCCGAACTCACGGGCGAGGCAGCGGTGGCTGGCGCGCTCGAGGAGCTGCTGCGCGCCGGCGAGGACGAGGAGGCGCTCGCGGCGGCGCTCTCCACCCACCCGGTCCTGCTGACCGACGTCGCCCAGGAGGCGCTCTTTCGCTTCGCCGCCGAGTCCCGCGCCCGAGGAGATGATGCACTGGCCGAGCGCGCAGTTGAGTATCGCGCCATGTTGCGCAAGGTCCGCGAGGGCCTGGAGGAGTCGTCATGATCGACTTTTTTGAGTTCCAGCTCCGCCCGCGTGTGCTGTACCGGCCAGGGCTCGTGCGCGAGATCGGCGAGGAGCTCGCCAGGCTGCAGGTTCGGCGGGCGTTCATCGTCGCCGACGCCGGCGTCGAGCGCGCCGGGCTGCTCGACGCGGTGCGCGACGGGCTCGCCGGGCACGTCGAGCTCGTCGGGGTCTACACCGACGTGCCGGCGAACTCCTCCGTGAGCGCTGTGGAGCGCGGCGCCGCCCGCGCGCGCGCCGCCAACGCCGATGTCATCGTCGCGGTCGGCGGCGGATCGCCGATCGACACCGCCAAGGCGATGCGCATCCTGCTCAGCGAGAACGGCTCGCTGCTCGACCACCAGGGGTACAACCTGATCGAGCGCCCGCTGATGCCGATGGTGGCGGTGCCGACCACCGCCGGCACCGGGAGCGAGGTGACCGCCTGGGCGGTCATCCGCGACGAGGACGCCGGGGTCAAGGTCTCCTTCTCCAGCCCCTTTCTCGCGCCGGACCTGGCGGTGCTCGACCCGGAGATGACGCTCACGCTGCCGCCCCAGCTCACCGCGGCGACCGGGATGGACGCGCTCACGCACGCCATCGAGTCGTTCGTCGGGCAGAACTCCAACCCGATCACCGACAGCCTGGCGCTGCAGGCGATCGACATGATCTCCAACAACCTGCGCGCTGCCGTCCACAGCGGCCGCGACATCGACGCGCGCGGGAACATGCTGATCGCCTCGTGCATCGCGGGCGTCGCGTTCTCCAGCGGCGGCGGCTGCCTCGGCATCGTCCACGCCATCGCCCACGCCGTCGGCGGGGTCTTCGAGGTCCACCACGGCACGGCGAACTCGATCATCCTGCCGCACGGCATGCGCTTCAACAGCGTGGCGGTGCCCAACCGCTACTCCCGCATCGCGCGCGCGATGGGCGTCAACGCCGGCGGCCGGCCGGAGCAGGACGTGATCGAGGACGGCGTCGCCGCGGTCGCTCAGCTGGCGGCCGACTGCGGGCTGCCGCTCCGGCTGCGAGACGTCGGCGTGCCGGAGGAGGCCCTGCCGGCGATCGCCGATGCCGCGCTCGGCGACGCGGCGATCTTCACCAACCCGCGCCCGGCGACCGCCGACGACGTGCTCGCTGTCGCCCGGGCCGCCTGGTAGGGCGCCCGTCCCCGGCGCAGCGAAGGGCCGCAGGCGCGGCAGCCCGCCCGTCCCCCCAGTCTCGTGACGTCGCGGCGGCCTCACCCTCGCGCCTCCTGAGGGCGAGCCTCGCTTTCCTCTCCTTGTTCGGATGGCCTGCGGCCCTCCGAGGTCCTTCATTTCCCGCGGCTCTGCGGTGACTTC
>CALJIC010000061.1 GCA_937974195.1 uncultured Roseiflexaceae bacterium
GGGGTCGCACCCCCCCCCGCCCTCAAGCACGCTCTGACCGCTCCGCGTAAGTCCTGTAATTAAGCGTTGAGCCCTCCCAAACCCCTCCGAGGGGCGCTAGGTGCGGAGAGACTCCGCCTTCCCGCACCTAGCGCCCCACAGCCGGCAGGAAGATCTGCTGTGCCCGCAGCGCCCTGGCGGGCGTCAGCGGGTCCCCGAGCAGGGCGTAGGTCCGCAGCGTCTCCTGGCAGCAGGCGCCGTGGGCGAAGAGCTCGAGGTAGCCGCTCGCGGCCAGGCTGCCCACCTGCGCGCGCTCGGCCGGCGCCGCCCACAGGGCGCGGAAGAAGCCGCGCTGGAGCATGTCGTGCCCGTGGCCGACCCCCATCCCCGTGGGGCCCCACACCGCCGCGGCGCCGCCGGGGGCCAGCAGCAGCCGCTCGTCCAGCGTGGTGCCGCTCCTCGCCGGCGTCTGGAAGGCCGCGGTCAGGCAGGTCATCTCCAGCACCACCGGCAGCCGCCCGACGTTCGTCAGGCTGTCCGGGTCGTACAGCCCCAGCAGGTAGCCCGCGGGGTCGGCCGGGTCGGTCACCGCCCACTGCCAGGTATGGCTGTGGCCCACGTAGGTGACCACGCCCGCGCCGGCGCTCAGGGCGGCGAGCGTCCTGGCGCGCGCCTCGGCTGCGTCCCCCACGCGCCACGGGTCGGCGAGCGGCGCGCCGCTGTCGTCGAGCCGCCACGGGTCGTAGTAGACGCGCTCCACCGTCACGCCGGCGGGCGCCATGGCTGCCGCGGCGTCGGCGGCGGCCGCGAAGTCGCCGGCGCTGTCGGGCGCGCCGTCTGCCTCGCGGTAGTTGTCGGCCACGAAGAGCGCCCGCGTCTGCCAGGAGAGGTCGGTCGGCGCGCGCTCGTAGGCCACGATCTTCGCCACCAGCGCGGACAGCTCCGCCGCGCTCTTCACCGGCAGCCTGCCGAGCGCCAGGTCCGGCAGCGGGTCATCCAGCGGCGTGTCGCCGTCCAGCTGCGCGTAGCACGCCTCGCAGGCCGTCTCGCCGAGCCAGGGGTCCACCATGGCCAGGTAGGGCGGGATGTAGTTGATGTTGGCGTTGCCGCTGAAGCCGTGCGGGTCCGAGGTGCCGTCGCCCACCAGCGTCACGCTCAGCGGCGGCGACGGCCAGCTCGCTGCGGCGTAGCGCAGGAAGGAGCGGATGGCCTCCGGCGCGACCTGCCCGTAGCTCCAGGCGTCGTAGATCGCCTGCACGTCGATCGTGGCGACGCTGTGCCCCTGGGCGCGCCGGTGCTCGATGAGCGGGGCCAGCGCCGCGTGCAGCTCGGCCGGCGCGATGTAGAGCGCCTCCGCGCTCAGCGGCGCCGCCGGGTTGACGGGGGCGTGCGGCCGGATGGCCGGGGTGTGCCGGGTGCCGGGGCCGGCCAGCAGGTAGCTGCGCGGGAGCGGCCCGTCCTGGAACTGCGGGCTGCCGCCGGCGGGCAGCGTGAGGATCACCGGCGCCTCCGGGTCGCTGACATCGTACAGCGCCGCGCCGGGTGGCACGCCGCTCAGCTGGTAGCGCCACATCCCCTCCACGCCTGCGAAGTGGGCCCCGCGGCCGCCGAAGGCGAGCGCCGCCGGCCGCTCCCACGCCACGCTGTCGAGCTCCACGCCATCGGGGGCGGCGCCGGGGATCAGCGCCAGCGTCGCGGAGGAGCCCACCTCCCCGAGCTGTAGCGTCGCCTGGTGGTCGCCGGCCCCGCTCCAGCTCAGCAGCTTGGCGGACGCGCCGAGCGTCACGCGCAGCCGGTGCTCGCCCGATGTGTACGCGCTGCTGGCCACCGTCAGCACCGTCGAGCCGGGCGCCGGCGGCAGCGCGCCCGCCAGGGACACCTCGGCCGTCGCCGTTGGCTGCCCCGGCCCGGTGCGCAGGTCCGCGGCGAACCAGTGGTCGCCGTCAGGGCCGGGCAGGGTGGAGTCGTAGAGCGCGCTCTCGCGCCAGACCCCGCGCTCGACCGCGGTCGTGCGCGTCGGCGCCGAGGCGGGTGTGGTGTCGCGGCGGGCCATGCGCCTGCCCGGCGCGTCCTCGAGCGTCAGCCAGTAGATGTCCGCGTCGTTCCAGCGGTCGCCGGGGGCTGGGGCGTAGAAGCGCAGCTCGTCGCCGCGCAGCTCGATGGCCACCTCGCGCCCGTTGCGCCAGAGGTGGATGCGCGGCGCGTCGGCCGGCCGGATCCCCGCCGCGGCCAGCTCCGCAGCACCGAGCCGCTGGATCCCCGCGTGCGTGACCCGCACCGTCCAGGATGGCCGCAGCGCCGCGTGGTTCGCCGGGGCCGGCGCCGCCGCGAGGAACGGCCCCTGGGCGGCCAGGGGCAGCCCGGGGTCTTCCTCAAGCAGCGTGGCGCCGGGGATGCTCGCCTGCAGATCGAGGACCGCGTGGACGCCGCCGTCCCGCGCGAAGAGCGGCGCGATCGCGACCACCGCCAGGTGCGCTCCGCGGAGGTAGCCCTCGCGCAGCACCACGACCGGCGTGTCCGGCAGCGCGGCGCCCGCGCTCCCCTTCAGCGCCGGGCGCGGGCCGGGCACATCGGCCAGCGGCGGCAGCGGGCCATCCCACGGCGCGCTCGCCAGACGCTCCAGCTGCACCGTCGCCGGCGCCTGGTCCGCGAGCCGCAGCGCGATCGTCCGGACGGGCATCCGGTAGCCGCCAAGCTCGATCTGCGGCCAGGCGGGCAGCGCCTTCTGCCGCGCCGGCGCGGGGTTCGCCCGCCAGACGATCTGCACTCCAGCGGGCGAGGCCGCGACGTGCGGCGCCGTGTCGCGGGTATCGCTCGCGGCGCCTGCGTGCCCGTATGTGCCGGCGAGCATCGCCAGAATGAGCGCAGCCGTCACCCCGATACGGTTGATCCGCGCGGCGCTCATCGTCGCTCAGCGTGTGGCAGCTTGCCGCCGGCGCGCCCATACGCCCAGCGCGATTCCTGCCAGGCCGAGCGCCGCCAGCAGCCACAGGTCGCCGTCGGCGAGCGGTGTTGCCGTTCGCGGCAGCCGCTGCCTGGGCGCGTCGGCGCTGGAGCTGGCGGATTGGCCCGCCTCCTGCTGCGCGACAGAAGGCGGCGTCGGTGTCTCCGTCGCGGCCGGCGTCGGCTCGACAGTTGGCGTGGCGGTCGGCGGGGCGGTGGCCAGCGCGAGGGTGACGGTGGCCGCATTGTTCGAGACGTCGCGATCACCGTTGCTGGTGGTTAGCTCGGCGCTGTTGGAGGCCGCCGGCGCGTCGCCGGTCACGCGGGCGCGGATGCTGATGCGGATCACCTCGCCGGGCGCCACGGTGCCGATCCGTGCGACGACGGTGTTCCCGCTCACCTCCAGGTCGCCGCGGTCGGCGTGCGCCTCCAGCACCTCGAACAGCGGCGGCACTGGGTCGGTGACGACCACATCCCTGGCTCGCCTGTCGCCGTGGTTGGTGACCGTCAGCGTGAAGACGACCTCGTCGCCGACGCGCGGGTCTGCCGGCTCGACGGACTTTGCAAGCGCCGGGTCCGCGCGCCCGTTATCCTCGTCGCGCGGGACGGGCGTATCGGGAACCGGAGTGTCTAGGACGGGCGTGTCGGGGACCGGGCTGCTCGGCGGGTCCGGCTCGGGACTCGCAGTGATCGCGGCGCGCGGCGCGGCGTGGGCTGCGGGCGTGGCGGCCGGGATGATCGTCAGGGCGGTCATCGCCGCGCCGCACAGCGCCGCTAGCAGTGTGAGGATCAAGATGCTACGTGTGAATCTCATGTTTGTTCCTCAGGGACGATGGGCAGCAGCGCAATGCTTACCACATACAATAGCAGCTCGGTGCGGCGCGACCGGCAGCGGGTTGATAACGAGTGCGTTGCACAATCGGCACGAAATGAGAACGGCGGGGATGCGGCCTGCGCCCGAAGCCCTCTGCGGGCCCAGCTCTCCCCCGGAGTCTGTAGGGGAGCGAACCCGCAGTTGCGGCATCACGATGCGCGATGCTATACTATGACAATTTCGTAAAATGGACCGGCCCTGTCGCTCGGCAGGCCGGAGGTGGTAGGGCGATGCTGATAGCCGAAAGTCTGAAGCGCGCGCAGGAGCCCGAGCGGCCGACGTCTATCCCTGGGTCTGCCACCTACTTCAACCGCGAACTGAGCTGGCTCGAGTTCAACCGGCGTGTGCTCGAGGAGGCCACCGACCCGCGCCACCCGCTGCTCGAGCAGGTCAAGTTCCTCTCGATCTTCAGCACCAACCTGGACGAGTTCTTCATGATCCGCGTCGCCGGCCTCAAGCAGCAGGTCGCGGCCGGCGTCCAGGGGGCGTCGCCGGACGGCATGACCCCCGCCGAGCAGCTCGCCGCCATCCGCCGCGCCGTCCTTCCGCTCATGGAGCGCCAGCGCGACATCTGGCTGAACGATATCCTGCCGCGCCTGCACAGCAGCGGGATTCACATCCTGGACTACCCGGAGCTCACCCCCGAGCAGCACGAGGCGATGCGCGCCTACTTCGAGCGCGAGGTCTTCCCGGTGCTTACCCCGCTCGCGTTCGACCCGTCCCACCCGTTCCCGCACATCTCGAACCTGAGCCTCAACCTGGCGGTGGTGATCAGGGACCCGGAGCAGGGCGAGCTGTTCGCGCGCGTCAAGGTGCCGGCGGTGCTGCCGCGCCTGGTGCCGCTCACCGGCGGCGCATGCGACGGGCCCGAGGACATCCCCCCCGAGCGGCGCTACTGCTTCACCTGGCTCGAGCAGGTGATCGCCGCCAACGTCGGCGCGCTGTTCCCTGGCGAGGAGGTGATCGAGTGCTACACGTTCCGCATCACCCGCAACGCCGATGTGGAGATCCAGGAGGAGGAGGCGGCCGACCTGCTGCGCACGATCGAGCAGGGGGTCCGCGCGCGCCGCTTCGGCGCCGTGGTGCGCCTCATGGTCCAGCACGACATGCCGCAGCGCATCCGCGATCTGCTGCTGGCCAACCTCAAGCTCACGCCCGATGACCTGTACGAGGCGCGCGGGCCGCTCGGCATGGCCGACCTGATGGCGCTCACCCGGATCGACCGGCCGGACCTCAAGGACCCGCCGCTCTACCCCTCGGTGCCGCCTGCGCTGCGCAACGCCCGCAGCGGCTCCGAGCTCTTCGCCGCCATCCGCCAGCAGGACATCTTGCTCCACCACCCGTTCGACTCGTTCCAGCCGCTCGTCGAGCTGATCGCGGCCGCCGCCGAGGACCCGAACGTGCTGGCGATCAAGCAGACGCTCTACCGCGTCGGCTCCAACTCGCCGATCGTCAAGGCGCTCATGCACGCGCGCGACCAGGACAAGCAGGTGACGGTGCTGGTGGAGCTCAAGGCGCGCTTCGACGAGGAGAACAATATCATCTGGGCCCGCCAGCTCGAGCGCGCCGGCGTCCACGTGGTCTACGGCCTCGTCGGCCTCAAGACCCACGCCAAGATCGCCCTGGTGGTGCGCCGCGAGCACGACGGCCTGCGGCGCTACGTCCACCTGGGCACCGGCAACTACAACGCCACCACCGCGCGCATCTACACCGACCTGGGGCTGCTCACCTGCCGCGACGACATCGCTGCCGACGCGTCCGACCTGTTCAACTTCCTCACCGGCTACTCGCGGCAGCGCAACTACCGCAAGCTGCTCGTCGCGCCGGTCAACCTGCGCGAGCGCCTCACCGAGCTGATCCGCCGCGAGATCGCGCACGCCCAGCGGGGCAGCGGGGGCCACATCATCATCAAGTGCAACGCGATCGTCGACTCGAAGATGACCGACCTGCTCTACCAGGCGTCGCAGGCCGGCGTCCGCTGCGACCTGATCGTGCGCGGGATCTGCTGCCTGCGCCCCGGCGTGCCCGGCCTCAGCGAGAACATCTCGGTCCGCAGCATCGTCGGGCGCTTCCTCGAACACAGCCGCGTCTACTACTTCGACAACGGCGGCGAGCCCGAAGTCTACCTCGGCAGCGCCGACCTGATGACGCGCAACCTGGACCGCCGGGTCGAGACGCTGTTCCCGGTCGAGGACCAGACGCTCGTCGCGCAGATCTACGGGATACTCCAGGTCTACCTGAACGACAACAGCCGCGCGCGCATCCTCCTGCCGGACGGCACGTACGTTCAGGCCCGCCCCGCGCCCGGCGAGGAGCCGCTCGACAGCCAGGCGTTCTTCGCTGCCGGCCACGAGGTGCCGCCGGACTAGTGTTATGAACTACCGCCTCTTCATCGCCGCCGAGCTGCCGGATCAGGTCAGACGGGCGCTCGCAGCGCTGCAGGAGCGGCTGCGCGCGGATCGCCCGCCGGTCAAGTGGGTCGCGCCCGAGGCCATGCACCTGACCCTGCGCTTTCTGGGCGACACCGACGCTGCGCAGGTCGAGCCGCTCGCCCAGGCGATGCGCGCCGCTCTGGGCGGGCTGCCGCCCCCGCGGCTGCGTCTGGCGCGCGCTGGCGCCTTCCCGAGCCTCGCCCGCCCGAACGTCCTCTGGGTTGGTCTGGGCGGGGACACCGCGGCGCTCGAGCGGCTGCACGCCTCGCTCTCGGACGCGCTCGACTCGCTCGGCTTCGCGCCCGAGATGCGCCCGTTCCACCCCCACCTGACGCTCGGCCGCGTGCGCCGCGAGGCCGACTCGCAGCAGCAGCGGCGCCTCGGGGAGCGCGTCCGCTCCCTCCCGGCGCCCGACGATGCGCCCTGGCTGGCCGGGAGCGTCACCCTGTTCCGCAGCGAGCTCCGCCCCGACGGGCCGGTCTACACGCCGCTCGCCACCGTCCGGCTGCGTGAGGCCGGTTAGCTCCCCCGCAGGCTCTCGGGCAGGAGGCGGGCGGCACGCCCTCCACTCTATCGCCGCCCACACAAGGCGGGCGGTTCGGAGGTGGCTCGTCCATCGCCCG
>CALJIC010000062.1 GCA_937974195.1 uncultured Roseiflexaceae bacterium
TATAACGCAGAGCAACGCGCAAAACACAGCATCACTACTTTTGCATGACTACCCTTTTCTTTATACCTTTCGTCTATTTTATCGCCGGCACCGGCGGGATCATTGGCTATTATAGATGCAAACGCGATGATCTGCCCTCCTTGGGGAATTCATGGATTTCTTTGTTATTAAAAGATACCGCATCATACTTCACACATCGCATAGGTTTAGATCGAGTCGTCGAAATTCATATCAGACAAGTTGAAGATCGTACTGGAACGCCTACAGGGAGAGGTGTTTCCATCTCAGACCCTTCAATACTTGCGGATGGTTTCGCAGCACTTATGCGAACGAAACCGCGCAGTCAACTAAGAGACAGGCCTCTTTCCGACGGATATCGGATACGCTTCCGCTACGAGGGAGAATCTTCATATCTTCCAGCAACGGTGCTCGCATATCGTATATCAAGCCACAAACGTGGAAACGCAAGTATCATCATCTTTGATGGCAGAAGAAATAACATTCTCTCGACGGAATTCACAAGTAAATCATTCCGCGAATGGCTACGAGTACATGTAGACCCTTTATTTCAGGAAGAAGGCACACGTGAGGAGCATTGATGTGTTGGCGATCAGCTTGTAGCGAACCAGCTTGTGGCGCGCGGCATCCTGTATCTGGACGCCGTGCCGCTCAGCGAGCGTGGGCGGGGCAGCGCGCTCCAAGCGGGTGAAGGCGCTGCTGGCCGGGCGGGGGCAGCTCGCGCCCGGAGTGGGCGCGGCCTCGGCGCGGGCGCCGCTCAGGCGCCCTGTGGGCGCAGGGCTGGCGCGCCAGGAAGGCGAGAAGCGCGGAGCGCGGTATGTGAGGGTCTAAGCAGCTCACGAGGTACACCATGAATCCCTCGACCCCCAGGCCCGAAGCCACGGACCTCGGCCGGACCATCGCCGCGGCCCTCCCGCCGGATCAGGCCTCCGCCGCTATGGCGCTGGCCGACATCCTCGCGGCCCTCCGCGAGGGGCGCCTGTCGCCCGAGGAGGCCGCGAGCCAGCTTGCAGCCGAGCGGCGTCTCGGCGCCGCCCTCCAGGCCCTCGCCGGCCAGCAGGTGGCCTATAAGCAGGCGACCATCACCTTCGGCGCGGGCAGCCAGGTTGGCGATGTGACCATCGGCGATGTTGCCAGCGGCGACATCATCAAGCTTACGGTCAACCTCGCCAGCGACGATCTGGGCAGGCGCCGCTTCCTGCTGATCGCCGGCGGCCTTGCCCTGCTGGTCGCGCTCAGCGTCGCCGGGCTGCTACGGCTCAGCGCCGCCGACCGCCGCGGCCAGGCTGGGGTCAACGCCGCCGTGGCGGCCGACGTCCTCGCCAACCTCAGCAACCTCGACGGGCAGCTCGGCCAGATCGAGGTCGCGATGGGCGCCCTCCCAGAGCCCACCGCCGCGGGCAGCTACCGGGCCCTGCTCAGCGCCGCGATGCTGGCTGAGCTGCGCGAGAATCTGAACACCGACCGTCTCAGCACGGATCTGGGCGCCACCTACATCCAGAATCTGGTGGCGAGCGGGGCCGACCCCGCCGCGGCCAGGGCCTTCTACGAGCAGCTTCGCGAGGTGGAGGACAACACGGGCGAGCTGCTAGACAGCCTGGCCGAGCTCGGCGCGCAGCGCCCCGACCAGCCGGGCTGGATCGCGTACTACCGCGATCTGGCCGACCTCAACTGGCGGCGCCTGCGCGTCAACGGGGCGATCGCGCACCTCGACGGGCTGCTGGTCCTCCACAGCCTCGACTACGACCCCGCCGATGCGGCCGCGCGGCTGTCAGGGCTGCGCCACGCGGAGCCCCGCTCACTCGCCCCCGTGCCGGAGATCGAGGCGGCGCTGGGCGGGCTGATCGAGGAGCTTGGGGGCCTCGTAGCAGAGCGAGCGGCCCTGGTGACGCGGGGCAAGTCACTGCTGGCTGGCGACCTCGAGGTTCAGCCCACCGACTCCGCGGAGCTGGTCGTGGCGAAGGCGATCAGCCTGCGCAAGTTCGGTAACATCGATGCCGCGGTCGCCGCCTTCGCGCAGTACGGGGCGATGTTCTCCGCGACTGATGACACCGCCGCCCAGTACGCCGCTACGGCCCAGGCGTTCACGCGGCAGAGCGTGGACCTCGGCGTCGAGGCTGGGATGTACATCTTTCAGATCTTCCCCGACAGCAACGGCGCCAGGGCGGGCCTGCAGGTTGGCGATATCGTCATCGCGCTCAACGAGACCACCATCGCCGACGCCGACGCCTTCCGCGCCGCTGCCCAGGCGCTCCCCGCCGACCGGCCAGTCGCGGTCACCCTGCTGCGCCAGAACGGCAGCGCCGCCTTTGAGCGGCTGGTGTTCGACGTCAGCGCGCCGCCGATGGGCATCGGCGTGATGCCGATCTAGCAGAGCAGCGAGCGCGCCGTAGGCGCGTGGGAGGCGACGCGGTCACGGAGCCGCACTACCGCGGGAGCGTGGCCTTGGGAGTGACGTACACGAGCCCCTGGAGTGCCCTGCGCCTCATGCCCGAGGCCGACAGTAGACCTTATCCCGATTAGCTCATAGCCTGCCAGGGGCGGAAACGAAGGCGCCGGTTGTGGAGCGCACACGCCACTTCCCTTACGAGGTCTCGGAGACCACCGCGGTCAAGACGAAGACGGTCCTTGACGATGCGAAGGCGCTTCACGCCGCTCATCGCGGGTTCCATTCGTACCCGGCGAGCGGCGTGGGCCTGATTCGCTGCTTGCTGCTCGACGCTCAGGTCGCCACCACGAGGCTTCTTGAAGGGCGCCACCACCTCAACGCCAGCACCCGTGAAGGCCAGCAAGCCACGGTCCTGGAGCAAGCTGCTGCCCTGAGGGAGGTGGTAATCGGCGAAGTCCGCGATGCGCTTGTCTGCGAGACGGCCCTCGTGCGTACCGCTGAGGTAGAGCACGCTCAAGAGCGCATTCACGAGGAGGAGGGTTTTGACCGTGTGGAAGCGCTTGTTGCCGCGGTCGTAGCGCTGTTGATGTTCCTGGTCGAGCGAGCGCGCGATGGGCCGCTCAGTGCCATCGTGGGCAACCGGGGGGGAGGCCGTTCCTCGGTGGCCTGCTCGTGGGCCTCCGCGTGCGGCTCCAAGCGTTTCATCAGTTCAGCAACGCTGCGGGCCGGTGCATCGCCCCATGCGCGCCGTGCGCTGCGAAGGGCTGCAAGCAGGCTGTGGAGCCACATCTTCGCCTTGCCTTGGCGCATCCCGTACCGCAGGCCGTGGGAGGGTTGCGTCGGGTTCTCCTTGAGATAGCTCAGGAGGAAGAACCAGCGTTCCTGTGGCGTGGGCAGGGGACTGTGGGCATAGCTGACGTGAGCGCGGTGCTGGCGTCGCTGGCCCTCCAGGGTCCACGCAGCCATCTACTCCCGGAAAGCTGTCTCAAATGGCGCAACCAGTTCGCGGAACGCTTCGACCG
>CALJIC010000063.1 GCA_937974195.1 uncultured Roseiflexaceae bacterium
CTTGGTTCTTGGTTCTCCGTCCTTGGTTCTTGGTTCTCCGTCCTTGCTTCTCGGCTCTCAAATTCACCTGGAGGCGCCACAGTATTCATGCTATACTGAGTATACAGTATCCCTTCGAACGCTCGCAGCATGAAATCGTATCTCGACTTCGAAATCGCGATCGGTGCGCTCGACGCCGGCCGCTATTCTGTCATGGCTCGCGGTCCCGGCGGCGAGGCCAGCGACTCGCTCGTGCTGCCTGCGGACGAGACCTATGGGCGGCTGGTTGAGAGGCTCAGACGGCTCGACACCGACGAGGCCGCGCTTGTGCAGCTCGGGCAGACGCTGTTTCGCACGATCTTCTCCGGCCGGATCAAGGAAGTGTACGCGCGCAGCCAGGGCACCCTCGAGCCCGACCAGGGGCTGCGCCTGCGCTTCAACGTCCCGCCGGATGAGGTCAGCCTCCACGCGCTTCCCTGGGAGTTCATCTACGACCCGGACCAGGGGCCGCTGGCGCTGCTGAGCGCGTCGATCGTCCGCTACCTCCCGCTGCAGGACAAGATCCCGTCGCTCGCCGCGCCGCTGCCGCTGCGCGTGCTGCTCACCTCCGCCCAGACCCCGCCCCCGGCCGAGGTCGAGCGCGAGCTGAACGCGGTCCAGGAGGCGCTCGCGGCGCGCACCACCGTGCCGGGCTCCGCCCTGCAGCGCCAGGCCGCCGTCCAGCTGCCGGTCGAGGTGACCGTCGAGCCGCACCTGACCACCGCGAAGCTCCAGCGCCTGCTGCGCGAGGGCTACCACGTGTGGCACTTCGTCGGCCACGGCGGCACCGACGAGTCGGGCTCCGGCACGCTCCTGTTCGAAGATGCCTACGGCGACCCCGACCCGGTCAGCGCGCTGCAGCTGGGCGTGATGCTGAACCGCAGCGGCCTGCGCCTGGTCGTGCTGGACGCCTGCGGGAGCGCGCAGCTGGCGACCGACCCCTTCCGCGCGATCGCGCCGGCGCTGATCCGCTCCCACGTGCCGGCGGTGGTCGCGATGCAGTTCCAGGTGCCCGAGGAGGCGACGCGCGCCTTCGCGACCGAGTTCTACCGCGCGCTCGCCGAGGGCCTCCCGATCGACACCTGCGTCACCGAGGGGCGCCGCGCGGTGATGAACGTCACCGGCCTGCGCCGGCCGGACTGGGGCATCCCGGTGATCTACACCCGCGCCCCCGACGGCCGCCTGTTCGACCCGCCGCTCTCGCCGCCGGTGCCGGTCGCCCCCGCCTCGACGACGAGCACCTCGATCGACCGGGGCCTCGCGGCGCTCGGCGACCTGATCGAGACCGCGGCCGACGTGCGCGAGGACGTGATCGCCTTCCGCGCCGACTTCGAGGCCGCCAGCGAGCAGATCGCGCTGGTGGCGGACTACAAGGATATCCACGACCAGCTGCACTCGCTGCAGTTTCACTGCTACAATCCCATCGTCCAGGAGGCGCGCCGCCTCCCGGACGACGAGGAGGCCTGGGAGAACCTCAGCAACTACGAGCTCACGCTGCAGGGGATCGTCGCGCAGCTCGAGGAGGTCGCGCGGCGCCCGCGCCTGGCCGGCGGCGAGGCGTCCTGGGTCGCCGACCTGGTCACGGCGCGGAACGAGCTGGCGCGGGCGATCGATCGCTTCGACCTGACCGGGCTCAAGCGCGCCCTCCGGCTCCTGAACCGCGTCCTCACCATCCAGCCGGCGCAGTATAATGCGCGCCTGAACGCCGCCGCCCGCGCGCTGCGTCTGTCGGCGCTGGCCCAGGGCCTCTCCCGCGTCCGCGAGCGCCTGCCGGCCCTGCACCTGGACTCCGCCAAGGTCGCGGAGTTCGAGGCCGGCATCGCGGCGCTGGCGGATCTCAGCAGCCGGCTCACCGCCCTGGTCAACGAGCACGACGCCTGGCAGGCGGTGGACCTCGAGCTGCGGCGCATCGAGGCCGCGCTCGACCTGGACATCGGCGAGCTCGAGCTGTCGTGGGAGGACCTCAGAGCGCGGGCCGAGCCGCTGTACACCGGCATCGAGGAGAGCTGGGCGACCGCGCTGGCGAATGAGGCCGCCAGGCTGGACGCGGCCGTCAGCGCGGGCGACCCGGTGAAGATGCGCCATTTCTTCAGGCGCTACCGGCGCCAGGCCGGCGACCGCTTCTTCCGCGTGGACATCGAGCTGAAGAAGCTGACCGACGACCTGCGGCGGGTCGGCGCGCCGCTCGCGGCTGTGCTGCGGCTGCTGGCCGGCTGAGGATACCACATGGAGGGGTGTGGGGTGGCTTCGCCTCCTCAGAATCTCTCTCAACAACGCGTTCGTGGGGGCCAGCGCTCCTCCTCACTTCTTCGGAAGGGGGCGAGCGACATGGCCGCGTGCCTGTGTCACCGGCATCACTGTTGTGGCAGCGAGCGGCCTGCGTGGGCCGCCGAACCGGGACGAATAATCCATGAGCGATCCACAGAAGCTCTCCGGCGCAGATGACGTGACGTCCACAAGCGCTCCGCCGCTGGCGCCGGGGCAGCCGTTCCCCTCCCTCGCCGCGCTGCGCGCCGCACACACCGAGCTGCTGAAGCGCACCCAGCGCGAGGGCCACACGGAAGCGCTGCTGGAGGACGCCTCGAACTTCATCACCAGCGGTGTCGCAACCGGCGCGCTGCTCGACAGCGAGGAGGACCGGGACGCCGCGCAGAGCCTGCTCGACTACTGGTCGACGATCATCATGCGCGCCGGCGGCGACCCGCCGGACTCGACGCTCGCGGAGTTCGACCCGAACGAGGCGCCCGACCTCCCGGACTCGGCCTGCCCCTACCAGGGGCTTGACGCGTTCGATGAGGAGGATAAGGATCTGTTCTTCGGCCGCCGCCGGCTCGTGGAGTGGCTGGTCACCAAGCTCGAGGCCCTGCCGATGCTGGCGCTGCTCGGCCCCTCCGGCAGCGGCAAGTCCTCGGTGATCCGCGCCGGCCTCATCCCGGCGCTGAAGGACGGCGCGCTTCCCGGCAGCGCCGACTGGCGCTACTTCCCGCCCTTCACGCCAGGCTCCGAGCCGCTCGCGAGGCTGGCGAACCTGCTGCGCGACCCCGATCACCCCGACACGGCGCCTGAGGAGCAGGCCGCGCTCGTGCGCCAGCTTCGCGAAGAGCCCGCCGCCTTCGCCCGCATCCTGCGGGAGCGCGACGCCGCGCCGGCGGTGGTGGTTGTGGACCAGTTCGAAGAGCTGTTCACGCTGTGCGAGGACGAGGGCGAGCGCGCGGCGTTCGTCGACGCGCTCCTGGCGCTGGTCGAGTCGCAGGACGCGCGCCACCTGCTGATCCTGACCATGCGCGTCGACTTCGAGAGCTTCATCGCGACCGCGCCCGCCCTGCAGGCGTGGTTCGAGAAGACCCGCGTGCAGCTCATGCCGCTCAACGCCAGCGAGCTGCGCGAGGCGATCGAGAAGCCGGCCGAGCTGGTGGGCCTCAGGTTCGAGCCGGGCGTCGTGGACGCGCTGCTGCACGACATGCTCGGCGAGCCGGCCGCGCTGCCGCTGCTGCAGTTCACCCTGCTGAAGCTGTGGGAGAACCGCGACCGCAACCGCGTGACCTGGGAGGCCTACCAGCGGGTCGGCGGCGGCCGCCTGGCCCTGGCGCGCAGCGCCGACGCGTTCTACAACAGCCTGCTGCCCGAGGACCAGGTCACGGCGCGGCGCATCCTGCTGCGGATCGTCCGCCCAGGCAGCGGCCTGGAGGTCACGAGCAACCCGGTGCGGCGCGATGCGCTCTACCGCGCCGGCGAGGCCCGCGACCGGGTGGACCGGGTGCTGGAGAAGCTGTTCGACGCCCACCTGCTGCGGCTCAGAGAGACGGACTCGATCCCGCAGGTCGAGCTGGCGCACGAGGCGCTGGTGCGCAACTGGCCGACGCTCGTCCAGTGGCTGGAGGATGAGCGGGCGGCGGTGGCGACGCGGCGCCGGCTCGAGGCCAAGGCCGCGGAGTGGGTGCGGCTGGGCCGCGGCACGGCCGGGCTGCTGGACGAGGACCAGCTCAACGAGGCCGCCCGCTGGCTGAACAGCGCCGAGGCGGCCTACCTGGGCTACGACCCGGCGCTGGCCGACCTGGTGAACGCCAGCCGCGCCGCGCTGGAGGAGGCCGAGCGGCAGCGCAAGGAGGCCGAGCAGCGCGAGCTGCGCCGCGCTCAGGAGCTGGCCGAGGCGCGCTGGGTGCAGGCGGAGCAGAACCGCCTGCTGGCCGAGGCGCTGCGCGTCCAGAAGGAGCAGGCCGAGCAGCTGGCCGAGGCGTCGCGCATCCAGGCCGAGCAGGCGGAGCGCCTGGCGGCCACCGAGCGCAGCGCCGCCCGGCGGGCGCGCACGCTCGCCGTGCTGCTCGCCGTGGCCTGCGGCGTCGCGATCGCGCTGGCCGTGCTCGCGATCCAGCAGGCATTCCGCGCCGGCGAGCAGCAGCGGATCGCGGTGCAGGCGGCGCAGACGGCCCGCCAGGCCGCCGACCTCCGCTCGACCGAGGCGGTGGCGCTGCAGACGGCTGAGGCGGAGGCGCGGGACAATGCGCGCGCGGCCGAGGACAGCGCGAATGTGGCGCGGACGGCCCAGGCGCAGGCCGAGAGCGAGCGCACCCGCGCCGAGCGCGAGAGTCGGGCGGCGCGCTCCGGCCGGCTCGCGGCCGAGGCCCAGGCGGTCGCCGAGCGGCAGCCGCAGCTGAGCCTGCTGCTCGCCGCCGAGGCGCTGAACGTCACGCTGGACGCCGGGGAGCCGAACGTCCCCGTGGCCGAGCAGACCATTCGCGCCGGGCTGGCGCGGATCGGCGGGCGCGGGCTGTTCGGCCAGGGCGGCGCGGTGAACGCGCTCGCCGTGAGCGCCGACGGCCGCACGCTGGTGACGGGCGGCGGCGACGGCGTGGTCCTGGTCTGGGACCTGAGCGCGCCGGATGCGGCGCCGACGCGCCTCACGGCCGGCGCGCCGGTGACGCTGGTCGCGCTCAGCCCCGACGCGCGCTGGCTGGCGGCCTCGGGCGAGGACCCCGCAACGCTGCAGCTGTGGGACCTGAGCGCCCCCGGCGCGCCGCGCGCCCTCAGCGGGCACACCGACCGGATCAACGCGCTGGTGATGAGCGCCGACGGCAGCCTGGTGGCGAGCGGCAGCGCGGACGGCACCGTGCTCGTCTGGCGCACCGCCGACCCGAGCGCCGGGCCGGTCGTCCTCGCGCCGCGCGGCGCGCGCAGCGCGGTGAACGCCGTCGCCCTCAGCGCCGACGGCACCTGGGTGCTGACCGCCGGACAGGACGGCATCTCGCGGCTCTGGCGTATGAGCGAGCCCACCAGCCCGCAGTTCACCCAGGACCGGCGCGGGCCGCTCTCCAGCGCCGCGATCAGCCCCGACGGGCGCTGGCTGGTCACCGGCAGCGTGGACGGGGACGCCCACCTGTGGGAGCTGACGAGCTCCGGCTTCGGCTCGCAGCCGTACGTGCTGCGCGGCCGCGGCAACCCGATCACCACCCTGGCGATCGACCCCAGCAGCCGCCAGGTGGCCTCGGGCACGGCCAACGGCACGGTGCGGCTGTGGGAGCTGCGGGCCGAGCAGAACCCGTCGCCGGTCGCCGAGCTGCGCGGCCACACCGACCGCATCACCGCGCTGGTCTTCAGCCCTGACTCGACGCGCCTGCTCAGCGGCAGCGCCGACGGTACGGCCAGCCTGTGGGACCGCACGGCGCAGGACCCGGGGACGACGCAAGTGGTGCTGCGCGGCCACGAGCAGGCGCTGAACGCGGCGGCGATCAGCGGCGACGGCCGGCTGGTGGTCACCGGCAGCGCCGATGGGTCGGCGCGCGTCTGGGAGCTGGCGGCCCCGCTGCCGGACCCGGCGCAGCTGGAGCTCCCCGCCCCCGAGCTGATCGAGATGGCGTGCACGGTGGCCGGGCGCAACATGACCCGCGAGGAGTGGGAGCGCTACCTGCCCGGGCAGGAGTTCCGCCCGACCTGCACGTAGCGCGGGGGCCTCAGCGGCCCTCGAGCTTGGCTCTCAGGAAGGCCAGCGTGCGCTCCCACGCCACCTCCGCGGCTGTGGCGTTGTAGTCGTCGGGGCGGTTGGCCTCGAAGAACCAGTGGCCGGCGCCGGAGTAGGTGTGGAGGGTCACCTCGCGCCCGGCGGCGCGCATCGCCGCCTCCATCTGGCGCACGTACTCCTCCGGCTCCCAGGGGTCGTCGGCGACGAAGTGCCCGAGGTAGGCGGCCTTCGCTTTCGTGAAGTCCGCCTCGCCGCAGCCGTAGAAGAGCACGACGGCGGCGATGTCGTCCGGGCGCAGCGCGGAGAGCTCCAGCGCCCACCCGCCGCCCATCGAGAAGCCGATCGCGCCGAGCGGGCCGCCGGCGACTCCGGGCTGCCCGCGCAGCAGGTCCACCCCGCCCACCGCCGCGGCGCGCATGGCGGCGCCGTCGGCGCTGTCGAGCAGCCGCTCCGCCTCCTCGATGCTCGCGGCGACCTTGCCGCCGTACAGGTCCGGCGCGTACGCGACGAATCCCTCCCCGGCCAGGCGGTCACACAGCGCGCGGAAGAAGTCGTTCAGACCCCACCAGGCGTGCAGCACGAGCACGCCCGGGCCGCTCCCGCCGGCCGGTGTGGCCAGATAGCCGCTCGTCTGAGGCTGTGTCTCACTCATGCCAGTCCTCCCTCTCGATGGGGCAGCCCTTCGCCGGCCATCAGCTCCCCTCGCCGCGCCCCAGGTCGACCACCACTCGCCCGTGCAGCCGCCCGGCGACGATCTCCCGGCTCAGCGCCGGCACGTCGTCCAGGCGGGCCACCTGGATCATCTCCTCCAGCTTGTCGGGCGGGAGCTCGCGCGCCAGACGGCTCCAGGCGACCTCGCGGCGCTCCGCCGGGCACAGCACCGACTCGACGCCCAGCAGCCGGACGCCGCGCAGGATGAACGGGAAGACGGTGGTGTTCAGCGCGTGCCCGCCGGCGTTGCCGCACGCGGCGATCGGGCCGTGGTAGCGCGTCGAGCGGATGATGCCGGCCAGCGTGTCCCCGCCGACGGTGTCGACCGCGCCGGCCCAGCGCTCGGACTCCAGCGGGCGGCCGGGTCGGGCCAGCTCGGCCCGGTCGATGATCTGGCGCGCCCCCAGCCGCCGCAGGTAGTCGTGGCGGTCCGGCTTGCCGGTGGCGGCGGTCACGTTATAGCCGAGCCCGGCGAGCAGGGCGACGGCGATGCCCCCGACGCCGCCGGTGGCGCCGGTGACCAGCACCTCGCCCTCGTCCGGCCTCAGCCCGGCCTCCTCGAGCGCCATCACACACAGCATGGCCGTCAGCCCGGCCGTGCCGATCCCCATGGCCTGCCGGAGCGACAGGCCCTCCGGCAGCGCGGTGAGCCACTCCGCCCGCACGCGCGCCAGGGTCGCGAAGCCGCCCCAGTGGCGCTCCCCCAGCCCCCAGCCGGTCGCCAGCACCGCGTCGCCGGCCCGGAAGCGCGGCGAGCGCGACTCGACCACCGTGCCCGCCAGGTCGATCCCCGGCACCATCGGGAAGGAGCGGGCGATCTTCCCCGCGCCGGTGACGCACAGGCCGTCCTTGTAGTTCAGGCTGGAGTAGGCGACCGCGATCGTCACTTCGCCCTCCGGCAGGGCGCTCGCGGGCAGCTCGGCGATCTCGGCGACGTGCGCGCCGTCGCGCTGGTCGACGACGAGGGCCCGCAGGGTATCCGGCAGCGCTGCGCTCATAGGCTCCTCCTTCATCCGAACGAGCTGGCGTCGCTCGCTAGAGCCGCGCCCTACTCGAGCTTGCTGCTCTTGATCCGGTGGACCAGCTCCGGCACGTAGCGCGTCGAGATATTCCCCTCGCGGAAGGCCGGGTCGTCGAGCATGACCTGCTTGAAGGGGATGGTCGTCTCGACGCCGGTGATCACGAACTCGTTGAGCGCGCGGCGCATGCGCTCGAGCGCCTCCTGGCGGTCCTGCCCCCAGCAGATCAGCTTGGCGAGCAGCGAGTCGTAGGCGCCGGGCAGCGAGTAGCCCGAGTACAGGTGCGAGTCGACCCGCACACCGGGGCCGCCGGGGGGCAGGTAGTACTCGACCTCGCCGACGGAGGGCAGGAAATCGCGGTCGGGGTCCTCGGCGTTGATGCGCGCCTCGATCGCGTGCCCGCGCAGCACGACGTCGCTCTGCCGGATGGTCAACTGCTCGCCGGCGGCGATGCGCAGCTGCCACTTCACCAGGTCGATCCCGGTGATCATCTCGGTGACCGGGTGCTCGACCTGGATGCGGGTGTTCATCTCGATGAAGTAGAAGTGCCCGGAGGGGTCGAGCAGAAACTCCATCGTGCCGGCGTTGACGTACTTGATCGCCCGCACGCCCTTCAGCGCCGCCTCGCCCATGCGCTCGCGCAGTTGGGGCGAGACCGCCGGGGAGGGCGCCTCCTCGATGATCTTCTGGTGGCGCCGCTGCGCGGAGCAGTCGCGCTCGCCGAGGTGGATGGCGTTGCCGTGGCTGTCCGCCAGCACCTGGATCTCGACGTGCCGCACGTTCGGCAGGTACTTCTCCAGCAGCAGCGCGCCGTTGCCGAAGGCCGCCTCGGCCTCGGCCCGCGCCGTCGGGTAGGAGCGGACGAGCTCGTTCTCGTTGTTGGCGACGCGCATGCCGCGGCCGCCGCCGCCGCCCGACGGCTTGAGCAGCACCGGGTAGCCGATCTTGCGCGCGACCTCCACCGCCTCCTCGACGTTGCGCAGCTCGCCCTCCGAGCCGGGGACGGTCGGCACACCGGCCTCGCGCATGGTCTTGCGCCCGAGCGCCTTATCGCCCATCAGGCGGATCGCCTCAGCGCTCGGGCCGATGAACTGCAGCCGGTACTGCGCGCAGATCTCGGCGAAGTACGGGTTCTCGGAGAGGAAGCCGTAGCCGGGGTGGACGGCGTCGCAGCCGCTGATCAGCGCCGCGCTGATCAGCGCCGAGGGGTTGAGGTACGAGCGGCTGACGGCGGCCGGCCCGATGCAGACGGCCTCATCGGCGATCCGCACCGCGAGCGAGTAGCGGTCGGCCTCGGAGTAGGCGACCACCGCGCGGATGCCGAGCTCGTGGCACGCGCGCACGATACGCACCGCGATCTCGCCGCGGTTGGCGATCAGGACTTTGTTGAACATATGAAATATTCGGGAGTATCTCCTGTGCGAAGCACGCCGCGGTATCCAAGGGAGCGCCTTTTGCCTGCCTGAATGATACCACCAATTGCTCATGCGTCTCGCGCGGTGGCTGCGCCCCCGCACCCCCGGAGGGGTTGGAGGGCTTCGCCCCCTCGGAATCTTTCTGGCCGCTCTGCGGCGACTTCGTCGCCGCAGAGCGGCCAGAAAAAAAGATCTCGGAGGGCCTGCGGCCCTCCGAACCTCCCTGCACCTGCGCCCTCCGGCTTTCCCAGCAAAAAGCAGCCCTGGAGTGCCAGCAGCCCTTCGGACTTCCCGGCGAATGCAGCCCAGGAGGGCCTGCGGCCCTCCGAACCTCCCTGCACCTGCGCCCTCCGGCTTTCCCAGCAAAAAGCAGCCCTGGAGTGCCAGCAGCCCTTCGGACTTCCCGGCGAAAGCAGCCTGAAGGGCTCTGCGGCCCTCCGAACCTCCCTGCAACCCTTCGGGTCTACTGGCGAAAGCAGCCCAGGGACGCCTGCGGCCCTCCAAATCTCCTGACGGAGAGCCGCTTTGGAGTGTCTGCGGCTTCCGGTCTTCCCGGCGAAAGCAGCCCAGGATCTCCTGCGGCCCTCCGAACCTCCTGGCGAAAG
>CALJIC010000064.1 GCA_937974195.1 uncultured Roseiflexaceae bacterium
CGGCGGCGGGCGTGGCGATGTGTTCCGCGCCGGTTGAGGGATCGTTACAGCGGGCGAAGGGGGGCAGGGGTACGATACGGTTGTGAACCTTGATACAAGGAACGACCGCGTGCCATGGCTGTCTGTCACTCACCGCCCGCCGCGCCGCCCGCGGACGGCGTGAGAGTGGTCGCGCTCGTCGGCCACCCGAACGTCGGCAAATCAGCGCTCTTCCAGCGCCTCACCGGGCGCTATGTCACCGTCTCCAACTATCCCGGCACGACCATCGAGCTAAGCCGAGGCCAGGCCCGCGCGCTCCCCGGCGTCACGATCCTCGACACGCCCGGCGTCGCCACCCTGCCGGCCCGCAGCGACGACGAGTGCGTCACGTCGCGCGTGCTGCTCGACGCGCCGCTCCACGCCGCGGTGCTGGTGGGCGATGCGAAGAGCCCGCGCCGCACCCTCAGCCTGGCGCTGCGCCTGGCGGAGCTCGGGCTCCCGCTGGTGCTGGTCTGCAACATGGCCGACGAGGCGGCGGCGCGCGGCGTCCAGCTCGACCACGACCGGCTCGCCGAGGCGCTGCAGGTGCCGGTGATCAGCACGGTTGCGACGAGCGGGGCGGGCGTGGCGGAAGTGACGGCCGCGCTGGCCCAGGCCGCCCCTTCGCCCTACGTGCTGCGCTACCCGCCCGACGTCGAGGAGATCCTGGCGCAGATCGCGCCCCTGCTGGCCGGCGCCAGCGTCGCCCCGCGCGGGCTGGCGCTCCTCTGGCTGGGCGGCGACCCGGCGGCGCGCGCGTGGGTCGCGGGCCACCTCCCGGCCGCCGCGCAGGAGCGCCTGGCGAGCATCGACGCGCAGCTCGCGGGCGGCCGCGGGGCGATCGTGGAGCAGATCGAGCGGACGCGCGCCGACGCCGTCGAGCGCCTGGCGGCGCAGGTCGTCCGCTCGCGCGGCGCGCCCGCGTCGGGCCTGGGGGCGCGGATCAGCCGGCTGGCGACGCACCCGGTGTGGGGCCTGCCGGTGTTCGCGCTCGTGCTCCTGGCGCTCTACTGGTTCGTCGGCGTCTTCGGCGCGGGGACGCTGGTGGAGCTGCTGGAGGAGGGCCTCTTCGGCCAGATCATCAACCCGTGGGTCACGGAGCTCGTCCGCGCGAGCGTGCCGCTGCCGCTCCTGGCGGACTTCCTCGTCGGCGAGTACGGGCTCTGGACGATGGGGATGACCTACGCGCTGGCGCTGCTGCTCCCGATCGTCTTCACCTTCTTCATCGCGTTCGGCGTGCTCGAGGACTCGGGCTACCTGCCGCGGCTGGCGGTGCTGAGCAACCGGGCGTTTCGCCGCCTCGGCCTCAACGGGCAGGCGGTGCTCCCGATGGTACTGGGGCTCGGCTGCGTGACCATGGCGACGCTGACGACGCGCATCCTCGAGCGCCAGCGCGACCGGCTGCTGGTGACGCTGCTGCTGGCGCTGGCGGTGCCCTGCTCGGCGCAGCTCGGCGTGGTGCTGGGCATGCTCGCCAGCGTCTCGTTCGCCGCGATGCTGATCTGGGCCGGCGTGCTGGCGCTCGTGCTGTTCACGGTCGGGTGGCTGGCGGCGCGGCTGCTGCCCGGCGAGCGCGTCCCGCTCCTGGTCGAGCTGCCGCCGCTGCGCCTGCCGCGGGCGAGCAACGTGCTGGTCAAGACGCTGGCGCGGCTGGAGTGGTACATCGCGGAGGCCGTGCCGCTCTTTCTGCTCGGCACGGCGATGCTGTTCGTGCTCGACGCCACCGGCGCGCTGCCGTCCCTCATCCGGCTCGGCGAGCCGGTCGTGGTCGGCTGGCTCGGGCTCCCGGCCGACGCGAGCGCCGCCTTCCTGATCGGCTTTCTGCGCCGCGACTTCGGCGCGACCGGGCTGTTCGCCATGCAGAGCGCCGGCGCCCTCTCGCCGCGCCAGGTCGTCGTGGCGCTGGTGACGCTCACCCTCTTCGTCCCGTGCATCGCGAGCGCCGCGATGATCGCCAAGGAGCGCGGCTGGCGCACGGCGGCGGGCGTGGTCGGGCTGGTCTTCCCGCTGGCGCTGCTCGTCGGCGGGCTGGTGAACGCGGCGCTGTATCTGGTGGGGTGGAACGGATGATCACGCTTCGCTGGAGCTGCCCGCTCTGCGGGCACGCCTTCGACCCGGCGGCGCACAGCGGCTGTGCGAGCTGCCCGCTGAGCCGCGGCTGCCGGATTGTCTGCTGCCCGAACTGCGGCCACAGCAGCGTGGACCCCAGCAGCTCGCGGCTGGCTCGCTGGGCGCTTGGGGCGCTGGACTGGGTGGCGCGGAGCCGGCCGGCGCCGGACCGGGCGGCGGCCGCGTCTGGGCCGCTGCCGCTCAGCCGCGGGCCGCGCGGGCGCGTGCGCGTCGTGGCGGTGCAGGATGGCCGGTGCGACGCACGCGAGCGCCTGCGCGGCTACGGGATCGTGGCCGGCGTGACGCTCGAGGTGCTCCAGCACCGCCCGGCGGTCGTGGTGCGGGTCGAGCACACCGAGCTGGCGCTGGAGGATGAGGTGGCGGCGGCGGTGCTCGTCGAGGCGCGTGGCTCTGAGGTATAGAAATAGCGTGAAGGTGCGCCGGCGAAGTCAGCGCACCTCCACACCACCCCACAGGCCGGGGCGATCTGCACGATCGCCCCGGCCTCCTGCAGCCTAGGGCTGCGCCTCCTGCACGCGGACCAGCAGCACCGGCGTTGTGGCAGCGTGCAGCACCTTGTCGGCGACGCTGCCCAGCGCCCAGCGCGCAAGCCCGCTCCGGCCGTGAGTCGCCATCACGATCAGGTCCGCCCGCTGCTCGCGCGCCTCGTCGACGATCACCTCCGCCGGGTGGCCCACCTCCACCAGCGGCGTGATCGTCAGATCCTTCCGGCCGAGCTCCCCCGCCGCCCGCAGCAGCTGCTGGCGGGCGCGCTCGCGCCCCTCGGCGATCAGCTTCGGCGTCGCTGGGAGCGGGATGCCGGGCGGCCCGACCGAGTCGGCCAGCTCGTCGAGCGGCGACAGCGCCCGCAGCAGCACCAGCTCCGCCCCGGCGCACGACGCGATCTCCGCCGCGACCGGCAGCGCGCGCGCCGCGAGCGCCGAGCCATCGAGCGGGACCAGGATGCGCTTCAGCGCGGGCGGATCGGGCGCCGTGATGCCCGAGCGCACCAGCAGCACGGGGGCGCAGGTGCTGTGCACCACCCGGTCCGCCACGCTGCCGAGCGCCCAGCGCCGCACGCCGCTGTACCCGTGCGTGGCCATAACGACCAGCGGGTCCGTCCTGCGCTGAGCGACCTCGGCGATGCGGGCGTCCGGCGCCCCGACCATCACGGTGGTGGTGACGTTCAGCCCGGCCTCGCGGAGCGCCTGCGCCTGGTCGGCCAGGTACGACTCGGCGCGGCGGGTGAGCGTCTCAACCGCCTCGTGCGCGTGCGGCCAGTCATCGCTCGGCAGGAGCTCGAACTCGAGATCGGCGGCGTGGCGCAGGTAGTACGACTGCTGCTCCTCGTCGGTCACCACACGCAGCAGGAGGACCTTCGCTTGGAGCAGCGGCGCGAGCAGCCGGACATACGGTAGCACGCCCTCGGCCAGCGCTGAGCCGTCGAGCGGTGTTATGATCGTTTTCATGGCGCTCTGAGCCTTTCTTCGGCGCTATGAGGCCACCGGCGCGATGCGCTCGACCCACTCCCGGGCGGCCTGGCGGTCGCGGTACCAGAGCGCGTTGATCTCCGCGTAGTCCGCCCATTTGTCGGGCAGCTCATCCTCAGGGAAGATCGCCTCGGCCGCGCACTCGGGCACGCAGGCGCCGCAGTCGATACACTCGTCCGGGTTGATATAGAGCATGCGGTCGACGCCCGGCTCGAACTGGATGCAGTCGACCGGGCAGACGGCGACGCATGTCTGGTGCATGACATCAACACAGGGTTCGGCGATGATGTAGGCCATGGGTCCACCTCACGTGCAAAGTCCCCACGGAGCCAGGCCAAGCAGGTCACCCGGAGGCTCCCTACGGACCTCCTCGTCCGTGGCGAGATCCGAAGATCTGCCGCTTGGCACCCTGAGCATAGCAGGAACGCCGCGCCGCAGCATTCGCGTTCGTTCCTCCGGGGTGAAGGCATCGCAACTGGCGGGTGTCGCAGATTCCCCGGGCGCCGGGGTGCGCTCCTCGCCCGACGAGGCGCTCGACGTGGGGAGAGTTGTCGAAGGCACGAAGGGGCTGTGGTAGCCCTCGAGGCCGGTTCGACGCCCGGCGAGCGTCGAACCTGGCGGTGAAGCTCGGTCAGGGAGTGCGGGGCCGCCTACCGATGGAGCTCAGCTGCCGGTGAGAGGAAAAGCTTGACAGACGGAAAGGCACAGAGCACAGCGCGTACAATCGCCCAGATCTCGCCGGCCGGCTGCACGCGCGTGTTAAGTTGAGAACATTGGCGATGCATGCGCCGATGTTTGAAGGGGCGCATCTGTAATGCATTTATTTCCGAAGAGGCGCCCATCGGCTGCGGCGCAGCCTCACGAGGCGGCGGGCGCGGGTTCAGGCGCCGCCGGAGCCAGGCGCAGGTCCAGCCCGCGCAGCGTCTGGGCGTTGAGCGCCACGATCACCGTGCTGAGCGACATCAGCACCGCCCCGACCCAGGCCGGCAGCACCAGGCCGAGGGGCGCCAGCACCCCGGCCGCCAGCGGCAGCGCGATGGCGTTGTACCCCACCGCCCAGGCCAGGTTCTGCACCATCTTGGCGTAGCTGGCCTGGCTCAGCCGGATGATCCGCGCGATGTCGCGCGGGTCATTGCGCACCAGCACGATCCCCGCCGACGCCCGCGCCACATCGGTGCCCGCCCCGATCGCCACGCCCACGTCCGCCTGCGCCAGCGCCGGCGCGTCGTTCACCCCGTCGCCGACCATCGCGACCTTCTCGCCCGCCTGCTGCAGCTCGCGCACCTTCTCGGCCTTGTGCTGCGGCAGCACCTGCGCGAAGTAGGTCTCGATCCCCAGCTCGGCCGCCACCCAGCGCGCCACGTCCTGGCTGTCCCCGGTGAGCATCGCCACCTTCACGCCCAGATCGCGCAGCGCCGCGACCGCCGCGCGCGACTCGGGGCGGATGACATCGGCCAGGGCGAAGGCCGCCAGCGCCTCGCGCTCCGCCACCAGGTAGACCACCGTCTGCCCGCGCTCGCCCCAGGCCTGCGCCTGCCGCGCCAGGTCCTCGGGCAGCATCACCTGCTCCTGCTCGAGCAGGCGCGGCCCGCCCGCCTGGTAGGTCCGCCCGGCCACCTCCGCCTGCACCCCGCGCCCGGGCAGCCCCTCGAAGCCCTGCGCCTGCGGGATCTCCAGGCCGCGCTCCTCCGCCGCCGCCACCAGGGCGCGCGCGATCATGTGCTCGCTGTCGCGCTCGACCGCCGCCGCCAGCGCCAGCGCCGCATCCTCGGACAGGCCCTGCGCCTGGCCGCTGCCCGCGGCGCGGTGCTGGGCCGCCACCGCCATCTCGACCAGCCCCTGCTCGCCGCGCGTGAGCGTGCCGGTCTTGTCGAAGATCACCGTCGTCAGGTGGCGGGCCTCCTCCAGCGCAAGCCGGTCGCGCACCAGGATGCCGTTGCGCGCGCCCAGCGTCGTGACGATCGCGATCACCAGCGGGATCGCCAGGCCCAGGGCGTGCGGGCAGGCCACCACCAGCACCGTCACCACCCGCTCCAGGGTGTAGCTGTCCAGCCCGCGCGCCAGGCCCCAGGCGAGCAGGGTGAGCACGGCGGCGGCGATGGCGATGATCGTGAGCCAGTAGGCGGCGCGGTCCGCGAGCGCCTGCGCGCGCGAGCGGCTGGTCTGCGCCTCCGCGACTAGCCGCATGATGCCGGCCAGCGCGGTCTGCTCGCCGGTCCTGGTGACCTTCACCCGCAGCGAGCCGCTGCCGTTGACCGTGCCGGCGATCACCTCGGCGCCGGGCTGCTTGGGGACCGGGCGGGACTCGCCGGTGATCATGCTCTCGTTGACCTGGCTGGCGCCCTCGACCACCTCGCCGTCGGCGGGGAGGCTGGCGCCGGGGCGGATGAGCAGCAGGTCGCCTGGGCGCAGCTCGGCCGCCGGCACCATCTCGGTGCGCTCCCCGACGATGCGCTCGGCCCGGTCGGGCAGCAGCTTGGCCAGCTCGTTCAGGGCGCTCTGGGCGCTGCCCACGGCGCGCATCTCCATCCAGTGGCCGAGCAGCATGATCGTCACCAGCGTCGCCAGCTCCCAGTAGAAGGGCATGCCGGCCACCAGCCCGAGCGTGACGGCCAGGCTGTAGATGTAGGCGGTGGTGATCGCGAGCGCGACCAGCGTCATCATGCCGGGGCGCCGGGTGCGCAGCTCGTCGACGGCGCCGCGCAGGAAGACCCAGCCGCCGTACCAGTAGATGACGCTGCCGAGCACGGGGCTGATCCACTCGGAGCCGGGGAACTGGGGCGCGGTGTAGCCGAGCAGCTCCTGGAGCAGCTCGGCGTAGATCAGCACCGGGATGGTGAGCGCGAGCGAGATCCAGAACGGGCGCCGGAACATGTCGGCGCTGTGCCCGGCGTGTCCGCCGTGGGCCTCGTGGCCGCCGTGGGCCTCGTGGCCGCCGTGCGCATGGTGGCCGCTGTGTCCAGCGCGATCGCCGTGGGCGCCGGCGTGGTCCGTGTGGCCGGCTCCTGCTGTCTCCTCCGGCTGGTGGTGGCCGTGCTCAGCGGTGTGGTCGTGGTGGCGGACGCCTGGCCCCTGCTGGTCGCTCATGGTGTACCTCTCGCTTCCAGCCGCTCGTCTCAACCACACTGGGCATAGCAGCCCACCAGCCGCTCGTCTCAATCACGCTGGGCATTGAAGCGTAACAGTCTGTGCGTGGGGCACGGGCATCGGTGTAGATGGGCATGACAACGAGCATACGAGCGGCGTACTCGTTCTCTTGCGGGTCCAGGGCCGCAGGCCCTGGCGCGGGTGGTGCAGGAGGGCCGGCGCTGGCCCTCCTGCCCGGGTGCAGGGCGGAGCGCCTGCATGCATGAACCTGCCCGGGTGCAGGGCGGAGCGCCTGCGGGACACACCTGGGTGCAGGGCGGAGCACCTGCGTGCATGAATGAACAGCACAAGCAGCCCAGGTGCAGGGCGCAGCGCCTGTGGAACACGCCTGGGTGCAGGGCGGACCACCGTGTACCTCCTGAAATTGACAGATCTTGCTCGCCTCTACTATACTATGAGAAACCGCTTTCTCCCACGCCTTGCTCTCTCCATTGTGTTCCGCCGTCCGCCGCCGACGTGCCTTCGTGCGGCCGCTCGTCTAGCTGTGATCGATGACGATCGACGAAATCGCCAGGCTGGCGAACGTCTCACGCGCAACGGTCTCGCGCGTCCTCAACAATAACCCGCGGGTCCAATCCGAGCTGCGGGCGCGCGTGCTGTCCGTTATCGAGAAGCACAACTACACGCCGAACGCGGCGGCGCGCACCCTTGCGACGCGGCGCACCAACACCATCGCCCTGCTCGTGCCGGGGCTGGTGGAGGAGACCTGCGCCGAGCCGGAGACCTTCTACCCGCTGCTGATCCAGAGCGTGACGGTCGCCGCCGGGCAGCAGCGGCGCTACCTGATGCTGTGCTACGTCGCCGCCGGCGAGGAGCTCGAGTTCTACCGCAGCGTGGTGCGCAGCCGCCGGGTGGACGGGCTGATCATCGGCGGCAGCCACATCGGTGAGCCGCTGCTCGAGCTGGTGCTGAGGAGCGGCTTCCCCGCCGTGCTGATCGGCCGGCACCTGCGCCGCCAGGATCTGCACAGCGTGGACGCTGCCAATGTGGAGGGCGCGTGCCAGGCGGTGGAGCACTTGCTCGCCCGCGGCCGGCGGCGCATCGCCACGATCACCTACCCCGCCAGCTCCAGCACCGGCGTGGACCGCCTGGAGGGCTACCGTCGCGCGCTGGCGAAGTACGGCGTGCCGTTCGACCCGCGGCTGGTGATCGAGAGCAACGGGTTCGACTCCGGCGAGGCGATCGCCGAGCTGGCCGGTCTGATCGGCGCCCAGCGGCCGGACGCGCTGTTCGCCGCGAGCGACACGCTGGCGCTGGACGCGCTGCAGTGCGTTCGCGCGCTCGGCCTGCGCGTGCCGGAGGATATCGCGATCGTGGGGTTCGACGACCAGCCGAACGCGGCGCGGTCCGACCCGCCGCTCACCACCGTCCGCCAGCCGATCGCGGGCCTCGGGCGCGAGGCCGTGGCGCTCCTGCTGCGCCTGATCGAGCAGCCGGACGTCGCGCCGCAGCGCGTGGTTCTGCCGACGGAGCTCGTCGTCCGGGCTTCGTCCTGACTCTGCGCCGCGGGCGCCGCCTGCCGCCGGGCGGGCCGATGGAAAGCGCAAACAGAGAAAGCGAGGTGCCGCTCCCCCGACAGACTTCCCCCGTCCTGCACACGCCCTCGTTCCGTTCATCTCCCCACTGCATCCCGGTTGGTCACAGCGGACTCCACGCGGATAGCGCAAAGGAGACACGACGTATGAGCGAACGGAAACCGCTCTCCCGCCGGCAGTTCCTCAGAGGCGCTCTGGTAGGCGTCAGCGCCGCGGCGGCGCCGGTGCTGATCAGCGCTTGCGGCGGCGCCCCCTCGGCCGTTCAGCCGACCATCGCGCCCGCCGCCGAGGCCCCGGCGGGCGAGGCACCCGCGGCCGAGCCGGAGGCTCCCGCCCCCGCCGCCCCCGTCGACGTGACCCTGCTCACCAGCGGCTGGCCGCTGACCCCCATGCCCACCGCCGAGGACATCGCGGCGGACCCCGCCCGCCAGGGCTACGCGGAGGCCCTGCAGACCTGGATGGACGCCAACCCGGGCGTGACGATCGAGCAGATCGAGGCCGACATCTGGGACCAGCAGGCGGTCGTCACGGCGATCTCCGGCGGCACCGCGCCGATCTGGGTCTTCGCCACCTCGATCGGCGGCTGGACGCTGGCCGGCGCGCGCGCGGCCTTCGTCCAGGGCCTGATGGCCGACGTGACCACCTACGTCGACCAGTACGACTACCGCAATCGCCTGACCGACATCGCCAAGTCCGGCTGGGAGCAGCAGGCCAGCGTGGATGGCAGGTACTTCTCCACCCCGCTCGACGCCGGCATCAACGGCACGATCTTCTACCGCCGCGACCTGATCCGGGAGCTGGGCCTGGAGGAGCCGAAGCCGAGCTGGACCTGGGCCGACTTCCGCGCGCTCGCCAAGGCGCTCACCTCGCCGCAGGATAACCGCCGCGGCTTCGGCGCCCAGGCCACCTTCGTCGGCAGCATGCTCAACGACTACGGCTTCGACCTGCTGACGCAGATCCCGGCGCCCGAGACGTCCTGGAACTGGCGGCGCGATTTCAGCAACCCGCAGTGGGCGCAGGCGGTGGCGACCTACCGCGCCATGATCTTCGAGGACCAGAGCGTGCTGACCGACACGACGCTGAACAACGACGGCGTGCTCAAGGCCTTCACCGACGGCACGATCGCCATGACCAGCCAGAACATCCTCAGCGCGTTCGGCTCGGCCGCCTCGGAGGACAGCATCGCCGCGCTGGCCCAGCGCCTCGGCAAGCCGTACCAGGAGGTGGTGGGCTTCGCCAGCCGGCCGCGGGGCGAGAACGGCCACTTCGTCGGCGGCGTCTACGTCGGCGGCGTCTCGTATAGTCCGGACGCCACCCCCGAGACGCTGCAGAAGGCGGTGGACGTGGTGGACTACATGTTCCTCGGCAAGGGCTGGGACATCCAGAAGGCCGGCCAGTACGCGGCCACTCAGGACCTGCAGGCGGTGTTCAACTACCCCATCCCGATCGACGGCAAGTACACCTACGAGGGCGTGCCCGGCACCTTCGCCGACGCCTGGGGCCAGGAGACGCTCGACGCCGCGCAGCGCATCGCCAGCATCCCGCTCGCGCCCGACCCGGGGCTGTACTTCCCGGCTGAGAACAACCCCGGCCCGGACACCCAGGCGATCGACGACGCCTGGTCGACCTTCAGCACCGTGGCCGAGGGGGTGGACGTGGCGGCCACGCTCCAGCAGGCCCAGGACACCTGGAACACCCAGGCCCAGGGCTTCAGCTCCAGCGTGGCCGACGAGGAGTTCGTCGAGGGCGCCAGGGCCTACTACGCCGACGTCGAGGCGTTCTGGCAGCAGAACTCGCCGCAGTTCTACGAGGACGCCTTCAAGCCCTGGTACGAGAGCACGGTCAAGCCCGCGCTCGGGTAGCGCACCATTGGCGCGGGCCGCGGAGCGCCGCTGCGGCCCGCCGCCGGGGAGCAACGCCGATGGCCCAGGAAGAGATCGTCTCGACCGGCCGTTTCGAAGAGGAGCCGCGCGCCCAGGCGGGCGCCGCCCCGCGCGAGCTGAGCCGCCGCAGCCGGGTCGAGCGCTGGCTGTTCCTCACGCCGGCGATCGTGTTCCAGCTCGTGTGGGGCTGGTACCCGCTGATGGTCGCCTTCGTCCTGAGCTTCACCAACGCCCGCGTGCGCGGCCCGGTGTCGTTCACCGGGCTGGAGAGCTACGTGCGGATCTGGAACGACCCGCTGGTGGCCCAGGCGTTCCGGGTGACCTTCGCGTACGCCGGGCTGTCGATCGCGCTGACCTTCGTGATCCCCATCCTGGTGGCGATCCTGCTGATGGAGATGCCGCAGCGCGCCATGCGCTGGATGATGCTGCTGTGGTTCCTGCCGCTCAGCGGCATCGCCAGCACCATCCTGTGGCGCTACGTCTACAACGCGCAGTACGGGCTGATGCAGTACATCGTCACCAGCCTCGGGCTGCCGCCGCAGCGCTTCCTCAACGACCCGAACCAGGTGCTCTTCTGGCTGATCTTCCCCGGCATCCTGCTGTTCGGGCCGGGGCTGATCTACATGGCCGCGCTGCAGAGCATCCCGGCCTCGTACTACGAGGCGGCCGAGATCGAGGGCGCCGGCTTCTGGCGCAAGATCTGGACGATCTCGCTGCCGCGCCTGCGGCCGATCATCTCCATGATGCTGACGTTCGCGATCATCGGCTCGCTGCAGGAGTTCTACTGGCCGCAGATCATGACCGGCGGCGGGCCCGGCGCCGCCAGCCGCACGGTGGTGATGTACATGTACCAGCTCTGGTCGCGCCTGCGCTTCGCGGACTCGACCGCGCTGGCGATCTATCTGTTCGCCGTGATTCTGGTGATCACGATCGTCTACCGGCGCTTCTTCAAGGAGGACCCGGACGCGTAGCGCTCCCCGCGCGGCGGCGGAGCACGAGGAGGCGCGCATGGCGCTGTTCCCGAAGGTGGGCCGCGAGCAGCCCAGCCTGCGGCTGCCCTACTGGCTGGTGGTGACCTTCCTCTGCCTGGGCGTGCTGCTGCACCTGTTCCCGTTCTACTACATGCTGGTGCTCTCGGTCACCCCGGCGCGCGAGACCCTCTCCACCACACCGGTGCTGTGGCCGCAGGAGCCGACCGGCGCGGCCTGGCGGCTGGTGTTCGACGTGGTCACGCGCAGCTCCACCAACCAGCAGGCGCGCGACCTGATGCCGCACCCGATGTCGGTGTACCTCATCAACTCGCTGGTGATGGCGTTCGGGACGCTCGCCCTCTCGCTGCCGATCACCTCGCTGGCGGCCTACGCTAACAGCAAGCTCCAGCAGGGGCGCGGCGCCCGCTGGTGGTTCCTGTTCTTCATCGGCACGCTGATGGTGCCGATGGCCGTGACGCTGATCCCGTCGTTCCTGCTGACGCGCAACTTCCCCTTCCCGCTGCCGCAGCCGCCGAACATCCCCGGCACCAACACGCCCTTCCCGGTCATCCGCATCTGGGACACCCCCTGGGCGGTGATCATCCCCGGCGTGTTCAACGCCTTCAACTTCCTGCTCTTCAAGGGCTTCTTCGACACCATCCCGAACTCGATCATCCAGGCGGCGCGGGTGGACGGCGGCTCGGAGTTCAACATCTTCCGCCGGATCGTTTTCCCGATGAGCGTGCCGGTGTACGCCGTCGCGGCCTGGCTGCAGTTCGGCGCGGTGTGGGACTCCTACCTGTGGCCGCTGGTGGTGTTCCAGAGCCCGGAGAAGATCCCCACCTCGGTGGCGATCGCTAACCTGATGAACCGCTTCATCCAGGCCGGCACCACCACCCCCGAGCAGGCCTACGCCCGCAACGAGGCCATGCGCGAGATCATGGAGGCCGGCCTGTCGTGGAACGGCCTGATGGTGCTGGGCCTGCTGCAGACCATCCCGATCTTCATCATGTTCATCATCTGCCGCGAGTACCTGCTGCGCGGCATCCGGCTCCGCGGTCTGAAGTGAGGGAGGGCCAGGATGCCACGCATCGAGCTCGTGGACGTGGTCAAGCAGTACGACGCCGGGGAGCAGCCGGCGCTCAGGGGCGTCAGCCTGACGATCGAGGGCGGCGAGACGCTCAGCGTCGTCGGGCCCTCCGGGTGCGGCAAGAGCACCCTGCTCAAGATCATCGCCGGGCTCGAGTACCCGGAGTCCGGCAGGGTGCTGTACGACGGGCAGGACTTCACCGAGATCACGCCCCAGGACCGCGGGGTGGGCTTCGTGTTCCAGGACTACGCGCTCTACCCGACCCGCAGGGGGCGCGGCAACCTGTCGTACTTCTTCGAGACCCACGGCCGCGATGAGGCCGAGCGCGACGCCCGCGTGCGCGCCACGGCCGAGCTGATGGGGATGGACTTCGAGCTGCTGCTCGGCCAGATGCCCGACACGCTCTCGGGCGGGCAGAAGCAGCGCGTGGCGATCGCCCGCTGCATCGTGCGCGACCCGCACGTCTTCCTGATGGACGAGCCGATCGTCAACCTGGACGCCAAGCTGCGCGAGCGCACGCGGGTGGAGATCAAGAAGCTGCTGCGCCAGTTCGCGATCACCACCGTGTACGTGACGCACGACCAGCAGGAGGCGATCTTCATGGGCGACCGGATCGCGGTGATGCGCGCCGGGCAGATCGAGCAGGTGGGGACGTTCGACGACCTGTACTACAGCCCGGCCAACCTGTTTGTGGCGACGTTCATCGGCGCGCCGCCGATCTGCGTGCTGCCCGCGACGGTCGCCGGCGGCGAGGTGCGGCTGGACGAGGCGCGCTGGCCGCTTCCGCCGGATCTGGCGGCCGAGCTGCCGGAGGGCCCGCTGCGCCTGGGGGTGCGGCCGGAGGGCTGGGAGCTGGGCGCCCCGGACGGCGCGCCGCTGGAGGTGCGGAACGTGGAGCACATCCCCACCGAGCGGGCGTCGTTCGTGCACGGCCGGCTGGCCGGCGTGAGCGCGACGGTCATCGCGCCGCTGGAGTACCAGGCGCGCGAGCGGACGCTGGTGCGGCCGGTGTGGGAGCAGGCGCTGTTCTTCGCCGCGGAGGACGAGCGGACGCTGCGGGCGCCCGGCGCGCCGGAGCTGTTCTGAGGGCTGGGGGACGCGCATGTCGATCAGAGTGAGCAACCTGACCAAGCGCTTCGATACCAGGCTGGCGGTGGACGACGTGAGCTTCGCGCTCGGCGAGGGCGAGTTCCTGGCGGTCGTCGGCCCCTCGGGCTGCGGCAAGACCACCACGCTGCGGCTGGTGGCCGGGCTGGAGCAGGCCACCAGCGGCGAGGTCTACTTCGGCGACCGGCCGGTCACACGGGTGCGCCCGCGCGACCGCAACGTGGCGATGGTGTTCCAGGACTACGCGGTGTTCCCGCACCTGACGGTGTTCGAGAACATCGCCTACGGCCTGCGCTCGCGCGGGGCGCCGCGCTCGGTGATCCAGGAGCGCGTGCCGGCGGCGGCCAAGATGTTTCGGATCGACCACCTGCTGCGCCGCAAGCCGCGCCAGCTCTCGGGCGGCGAGCGGCAGCGGGTGGCGCTCGCGCGCGCGATGGTGCGCGACGCCGACGTGTACCTGTTCGACGAGCCGCTCTCCAACCTGGACGCCCAGCTGCGCCACCAGGCGCGCGAGGACATCCAGGCGCTGCACCGGGAGAAGCGCCGGCCGAGCATCTACGTGACGCACGACCAGACCGAGGCGATGGCGCTGGGCGACCGGATCGCGGTGATGCGCAACGGCCGGATCGAGCAGATCGGCACCGGCGCGGAGCTGTACGAGCGCCCGGCCAACCAGTTCGTGGCGTTCTTCATCGGCACGCCGAGCATCAACCTGTTCGACGTGACGCTGCGCGCCGAGGGGGACGCGCTGCTGGCCGAGGGGCCGGCGCTCACGGTGCACCTGCCGCCCGAGCTGCGCGAGCGCGCCGCCGGCCACGTGGGGCGCGCGGTGCGGCTGGGGGTGCGCCCGGAGGACCTGCACGTGCCGAGGCAGGCGCCCTTCCCGGTGGGGCCGGAGAACACGATCCACGGCGTGGTGAACGTGATCGAGCCCTCGGCCACCGGCTGCGCCGTCTACCTGAGCACGGTGGACGCCAGGCCGCAGGACTTCACGGCCACGTTCAAGCTGCGCCTGCCGGCCAGCTACCTGGGGCGCGAGATCCCGCTGGCGATCAACCTGCGCAAGGCGCACCTGTTCGACGCCGAGACCGAGCGGGCGCTGTAGGCCATGCCGTTCTTCGACGACAGCGGTGTCGATACGAGCGAGCGGCGCGGCCCGCTGTGGGGCGCCTTCGCCACCCTGCGCGACCAGGTGGAGCGCCTGGTCGCGCTCAACGTCGCCTGGTCGGCCCAGCTGCTGCCGGCGCTGGTGGCGCTGGGGTTCCCCGAGCTGCCGCTGTGGCTGCGGGCCGCGCTGCTGCTCTACAGCCTGACGGCGCTGGCGCCGGCCACCGGCCTGCTGTACGCGCTGGCGCTCCGGGCGGCGCGCGGCGAGCATCTGGGGCTGGACCTGGCGCGCCAGACGCTGGCCGAGATCGCGCTGCCGAGCCTGCGGACGCTGGCGCCGCTGTTCGGGACGCTGGGCGCCCTGGCGGCCGCGGCGCTGGCGCTCGGGCAGGCGGGCGGCGCGCTGGTGGCGCTGGACGTGCTGGCGCGGCTGCTGCTGCTTCTGCTGCTGTTCTGCTCGGCCTACTGGGGGCCGCTGGTGGCCGATCAGCCGCAGCTGGGGGTGGTGGCTGTGGCGCGGCGGGCGGCCGGCCTGGCGTGGCGCTACCCGGGGAGGACGCTGCTGGCGTGCGGCGCGGTGCTGCTGGCGCTGCTGCTGGCCGCCATCTCGGTGGGCGGGCTGTTCCTGATCGCCCCGGCGCTGGCGGCGCTGCTTCAGGCGCATATGTATGAGGAAGTGCTGCAGCTCTCGCGGCCGGCCCAGCCGGCGAGCGCCACGAGAGCGTCGTGAGGGCGATATCCGGGCGCCCTCCTCTCCCGCGCGTGTGGGGGAAGTGAGCTGGGCGGGCGCGGCGGCGGCATTTCGGAACCTGCGCGCCCGGCTTCCACCCCCTGCCGGCGACGCGGGGCGCGGCTGCAGTGCGAATTGAACATGGGGAGATCGGCATGGGTGCGCTAGAGGTGCGCGATCTGGTGAAGCGCCTGGGCGGCAACACGGTGGTGGACCGGGTGAGCTTCACCGTGCCGGACGGCGAGTTCTTCGTGCTCGTGGGCGCCTCGGGCAGCGGCAAGAGCACCCTGCTGCGCCTGATCTGCGGGCTGGAGCAGCCGGACTCCGGCCAGATCCTGCTCGATGGCCGCGACGTGACTGGCCTGCCCGCGCGCGAGCGCAACCTGGGCATGGTGTTCCAGGACTACGGGCTGTACCCGAACATGGATGTCTTCCAGAACATCGCCTACGGCCTCGAGGCGCGCGGCATGCCGCGCCAGGAGATCGAGCAGCGCGTCACGCAGGCGGCCGGGATGCTCGGGCTGGGCGAGCTGCTGCGGCGCCCGATCGGCGAGCTCTCCGGCGGCGAGCAGCAGCGGGTGGCGCTGGCGCGCGCGCTCGCCAAGGACGCCAGCGCCTACCTGTTCGACGAGCCGCTCTCGAACCTGGACCCCAAGCTGCGCCACCAGGCCCGCCGCGACATCACCGCCCTGCACCGCGCCAAGCGCAAGCCGAGCATCTACGTGACCCACGACCAGACCGAGGCGCTGGCGATGGCCGACCGGATCGCGGTGCTGGCCCACGGCCAGCTGCAGCAGGTGGGCACGCCGGAGGACCTGCTGCACGCGCCGGAAAACATGTACGTCGCGCGCTTCATCGGCTCGCCGCCCATGAACCTGGTGTGGGGCCAGGCCGAGCCGCAGGGCGGCGGGTTCACCTTCCGCGCCGACGGGCTGGCGCTGCCGCTGCCGGAGCGCTGGAGTACCGCGCTGCGCGGGCTGGCCGACCAGCGGGTGGTGCTGGGGTTCCGCCCGGACGCGCTGCTGGCCGGCGGGCAGCCCTCGCCATACGAGCAGACCGCGCCGATCAGCGGGACCGTCACGGATGTCGAGGCGCTGGTGGGCGAGATGGTGGTGACGCTGCGGGTCGGCGAGCAGGTGGAGCTGGCGGCGCTGTTCACGGACGACGGCCTGGCCGAGCCGGAGATCGGGCAGCCGCTGGAGGTGCGCCTGAGCCTGGACGGCATCCGCCTGTTCGACCCGGACAGCGAGCGGGCGCTGGCCGGCTGACGAAGGAGCGCGCATGGAAACCGGACCGGCGTTGATCCGCGGGCCGCAGGCGCTGCTGGCGATGGCGCGCGGCTTCGAGCGGCTGGCCGCGCTGCTGGCGCGGACGCTCGGCCCGTGCCGGGGCGGCGTGCTGCACGGGCGCGGCCGCCGGGCGCCTGAGCTGCTGGCCGACGCCGGGACGGTCGCGCGGCGGGTGGTGCGCCTCCCGGAGCGCGGCGAGGACGCCGGCGCGATGCTGGCGCGCAACATGGTCTGGACGGTGCGCGAGCGCTACGGCGACGGCGCGGCCACCGCGGCGGTGCTGGCGCGCGCCATGGTCCGCGAGTCGGTGCGCTCCGTGGCCGCCGGCGCCTGCCCCACCCGCGTGCGGCGCGGGCTGGAGCGGGGACTGGCCGCGGCGCTGCCGGCGCTGGGCGCCCAGGCCATCCCGGTGGACGGCCACGAGCAGCTGGCCGGCATCGCGGCCGGCGTGACGGGCGACGCCGAGCTGGGGCGGCTGGTCGGCGAGCTGTTCGACGTGCTGGGGCCGGGTGCGGCGCTGCAGGTGGAGGAGTACGCCGCGCCGTTCCTGGACCGCGCCTATCTGCCGGGCGGGCGGTGGCGCGCCTACCCGGCGGCGCGCGCGCTGATGCCCGAGGGCGCGACGGAGCTGACGCTGGCGGAGCCGCTGATCCTGGCGGTGGACCAGCGGCTGGCGCGCGTGTCCGAGGTGCGGCGGGCGCTGGAGCTGGCGGCCCAGGCGCCTGGCAAGCCGCCGCTGCTGATCGTGGCGCGCGGCATCTCCGGCGACGCCCTCACCACCCTGACGCTCAACCACACACGCGGCGCGCTGACGATCGGCGCGGCGATCCTCGCCGGCGGGGCGGCCGAGCTGGCCGACGACCTGGCGGATATCGCGCTGCTCACCGGGGGGCAGGTGGCGGCGGAGGCGCTGGGCCGCCCGCCGCAGGCGACTCAGCCGGCCTGGCTCGGGCGCGCGCAGCGGGCGGTCGTCACCCATGAACATGTGACGATCACCGGCGGCGGTGGCGACGACGCCTTACTTCAGCGCCGGGTGGCCGAGCTGCGCGGCCGGATGGCCCGCCTGACGCTGGCCGACCCGGAGCGCGACCGGCTGCGGCTGCGGGCGGCGCGGCTGGCGGGCGGCGTCGGGATCGTCAAGGTGGGCGGCTACACCGCCGCCGAGCGCGAGCAGAGGAAGGAGCTGGCGCGCAAGGCGCTGCGGGTGCTGGACCTGGCGCTGGCCGAGGGGATGGCGCCGGGCGGCGGCGCGGCCTACCTGGCCTGCGTCCCGGCGGTGCGCGCCGCGCAGCAGGGAGCGGCCAGCGCCGACGAGGCGGCGGGGGTTGCGGCTGTGGCGCGGGCGCTCGCGGAGCCCGCCGCGCAGATCGTGCGCAACCACGGCGCCGTCCACCCGCCGGTGGCGCTGGCCGAGATCGAGCGGCTCGGCCCGGGCCACGCGTTCGACGCCGGCGCAGGCGCCTACGCCCACATGGCCGAGGCCGGCATCCTCGACAGCCTGGCGGTGCTGCGCGGCGCGCTGATGGCGGCCACCAGCGCCGCGGCCATGCTCGTGACCACCGATGTGCTGGTGCTGACCTCGGAGAGGCGGCGCCGGCTCAGCCTGCGCCCGTAGCGCGGCCTGGGAGGAGTCGAAGTGGACGATCGCTGGCAGACGCTCCCGCCGATCCGGCCGCCGACGCCGGTGACTGCGCTGGCGGGCGGGCCCGGCGGGGTGTGGGCCGGCGGCGCCGGTGGCGTGGCGTGGCTGCCGGCCTCCGGCGACTGGCTGCCGCAGATCAGCGGGCTGCCGGTCACATCGGTGGCGGCGCTCGCTCACGCTGGCGGGTGGCTGCTGGCCGGCGGCGCGGGCGGCATCGCCCGCTCTTCCGACGGCGGGCGCAGCTGGCGACCGGCCGACACCGGCGGGCCCATCGGGGCGGTCACGGCGATCGCCGTCTCGCCGAGCTTCGACCAGGACTACACCGCCCTGGCGGCGACGCTCGGCGCCGGCGTGCTGCGCAGCTCGGACGCCGGCCGGCACTGGCAGCCGGCCACGTTCGGCCTGGAGACGCTGGAGGCGACCGACCTGCTGTGGCTGGGTGGCGAGGAGGTGCTGCTGGCGACCGCCGACGGGGCCTACCGCTCGCCGAACGGCGGGCGCGCCTGGCGGCGCTGCGCCGGGACCGAGGGCGCGCCGCTGGCGGCGCTCGCCGCTGGCCCCGACGGCGCGCTGTTCGCGGCGGTGGAGCTCGGCGGGCTGCTGCGCGCGCCGGGCGCCCACGCGCGCTGGGAGCGGCACGGCGACCTCCCGCCCGACATCCGGATCACCGCGCTGCACGCCGCCCGGAGCGGCAGCCTGCTGCTCGGCAGCGTCGACCACGGCCTGCTGCGGTCGTGCGACGTCGGCGCCACCTGGCAGCGGGTGGCCGACGGGATGGCGCTGGCGTTCGCCACGGCCGGCGGCGATATCTACGCCGGCACCGAGAGCGGCGCGCTGCGCAGCGGCGACGGCGGCGCGACGCGGGAGCCGCTCCCGGCCCCGCCGCTGCACGACCTGCGGCGGCTGCTCGTGGCGCGCGAGAGCCTGGTCGTGGCGGGGATCCACTCGCCGCCTGTCCGGCTGGCTGGCGCCGAGTGGCAGGCGCTGGAGAGCTGCCCGCTGCCACTCACCGGCATGGCGGCCGGCCCGGATGGGGCGCTGCTGGCCTCCAGCCCGGCCGGCCTGGCCCGCTCCGAGGACGGCGGGCGCAGCTGGCGGACAGTCGTGCCCGGCGCCCAGGGGTGCGTCGCCCGCATCACGCTGCGCGAGGACGGCGCTGGCTGGGCGGGGAGCGCGGACGGCGCGCGCCTGCTGCGCACCTCCGACGGCGGCCGCACCTGGATCCCGATCCCGTCGCCGTTCGGCGTCCTGCCGCTGGCGGCGCTTCAGGCGCTCCCCGCCGCCGGTCCGGATGACGCGCCGCTGCTGCTCGCCGCAACCTACGACCCGCGCCGGCAGGCGGCGCTGCTGTGGCGCTCGGCGGACGGCGGCGCGACGTGGGAGCGGGGCCTGGAGGCGCGCACCAGCTGGCCGATCGCCGCCGCCCACGACCGGCCGGCCCTGATCGCGCTCGGCAACCTGCTGCTGGTGCGGCGCGGCGCCGATCGCTGGGAGCGGACGGCGCTTCCGGGCGAGGTGCGGCGGGTGGTCGGAGACGGCGACACGCTGCTGGCGCTCACCACCGCCGGGCTGCTGCGCTCGGACGACGCTGGCGCTCGCTGGCGCGCGGCGGGCGAGGCGCTGCCGGCGGAGCAGCTCATGGACATCGCCCTGGGCGGCGGGTTCCTGTGGGCGCTGCTGGCCGGCGGCGAGGTCCGACGCCGCCCCTGGCCCTGAGGGACGCGGCCCGCACCCCTTCGCCGCCGCTGGAGAACGATAGCCTGGAAGAGCGATGACACAGAGCTACGACCTGATCGTCGTGGGCGGCGGCCCGGCCGGCAGCACCGTCGCCGCGCTGACGAAGAAGTACGCCCCGCACCTGCGCGTCCTGCTGCTGGAGAAGGCCCGCTTCCCCCGCCACCACGTGGGCGAGTCGCTGCTGGCCGGCGCCACGCCGGTGCTGGAGGAGATGGGCGCCGCCGAGGCGGTGCGGAGCTACGGCTTCGTCGAGAAGCTCGGCGCCAGCTTCATCTGGGGCGCCAGCCGCGAGCCGTGGGGCTTCGAGTTCGACGGCGTGATCTCGCGCCTGGCGGGCCAGGGCCAGACCCTGCCGCAGACCTACACCCGCGCCTGGCAGGTGCGCCGCGGCGAGTACGACCACCTGCTGCTGAAGCACGCCGCCGCGATGGGCGTGGAGGTGCGCGAGGGCGCCCGCGTCACCGGGCTGCGCGCGGCGCGCGACGGCGACACCGAGTGCGTGACCGGCGTGGAGGTGCGCGACGATCGCGGCTCCTGGGCGGCGAGCTGCGCCTGGCTGATGGACTGCACCGGCCAGGACGCCCTGATCGGCCGCGCGCAGGGCCTGCGCGAGTACGACGAGCGCATGAACAACTACGCGCTGTGGGGCTACTGGAAGGGCGCGAAGTGGAAGCACGAGTACGTCGGCCACCCGAACCTGTCGCGGATCTTCATCGCCACCACGCCGCGCGGCTGGATCTGGTACATCCCCGTACTGCGCGACACCGTCAGCGTCGGGCTGGTGACGCACCGCCAGACTCTGAGGGACAGCGCTGGCCCTCCCGAGCAGCTCTACTTCGAGGAGCTGCGCGGCTGCCCCGAGATCGCCGGGCTGCTGGACGAGGCCCGCCTGGTGCGGATCAGCCCCGACCAGCGCCGCGATGTGTGCGCGATCCAGGACTGGTCGTACCAGAGCCGGCGGATCGCCGGCGCCGGCTGGGCGCTGTGCGGCGACGCCGCCGGGTTCGTGGACCCGATCCTCTCCTCGGGGGTGATGCTGGCGCACGAGCTGGGCCAGAAGGCGGCCTACACGATCAACTCGGCCTTCCGCGCCCCGAGCGACGAGGCGGCGGCGCGCTACTGGGCCTTCTACGAGCAGACCTACCGCACCTACCTGCGCGCCTACCGGGACATGGCGTCGTTCTGGTACGCCAACAACTTCTCGACTGAGTCGTGGTGGTGGCAGGCGCGCCGCGCGCTCGACCGCAGCGCCAGCGGGTTCGACCTCACCGACCGCGAGGCGTTCGTGCGGCTGGCCTCCGGCTACGCCAACCGCGCCGAGTCGCTCAGCCTGTTCGGCAGCTATCCGCTGCACGAGGCGCAGCAGCTGGTGGACGGCCTGTTCGGCGCGCCGGCGGACCGGGCGACGCTGGAGGCGCGCTTCGCCTCCCGACCGCCGCGGATGCGCCCCAGGGCGACGATCGGCGACGGCATGTACTACTGGCAGGGGCTGGTGCGCACCACGCGCCGGGTGTCGGTGGGCGGCGACCCGCAGCGCTACCTGGACCTGCACCCGGGCGAGGAGGTGCTGGTGCGCATGGTCGATGGCCGGCACACCCTGGCGGACATCAACCGCGCCGCGGAGTCGATCCGGGCGCTGGAGCAGCGCATGCCGGTGCGCAGCGGCACCGAGCTGCTGGTGCAGCTGGAGGCGATCGGCGCGCTGGAGCCCACATGACACGGCTGGCGCGGTCGCCCTGCGGGTCACCTGCGCCAGCGCTCTGTGGAAGGTGTGGAGGGCAGCGGGCTAGGGCAGCTTGCAGCAGGGCGGAGTGGTGAGCCGCAGGCCTTCCGCGGACGCTTATCTTCCGCCGGTAGCGCAGTGCTGCGGCATTTGGCGCGGGAAGGACTGGAGGGCCGCAGGTCTTCCGCGAGCCGGGAGGTGTGGAGGGCCGCAGACCTTCCGCGAACGATTGTCTTCCGCCGGCTGCGCAAGCGGGGAGGTGTGAAGGGTCGCAGGTTTCCCCACGGACGCTTATCTTCCGCCGGCTGCGCAAGCGGGGAGGTGTGGAGGGCCGCAGGCCCTCCACGGACACTATTTTTTCCACCGCTCTGCGGCGACGCAGTCGCTGCAGAGCGGTGGAAAAACAAAGAAGGGGCGAAGCCTCTCCAATCCGGGGCGCGGGGGCGCAGCCACCGCGTACGCCCCGCAGAAGGAGACTGCCAGTGTACTGGGGATATGCGCTCGTCTGGCCGGGGTCGTTCCTCGCGCGCGACCCGGACCCGCTGATCGCCAGGCTGAAGTTCCTGGCCCACTACGGCCTGCAGTCCACCGGCGTTGGGCTGGGGGAGCTGGCCCGCCGCAGCGAGGCCGGCCTGGAGCGGATCGGGGCGCTGGTGGCCGAGCACGGCCTGGCGCTCAGCCTCATCCCGGGCCTGCCCTGGTTCGACCGGGACCTGGACGCCGTGCGGCGCGCTGCGGACGCGGCGCTGGAGCAGATCGAGCGCCTGCGCGGGCTGGTGCGCTGCCCGCTGGTCCACACCGGCGTCGGCGGCCACTACCACCGCTTCCTGCGCGAGCCGGGCCTGGCGTGGCAGATGGAGCGGCTGGCGCAGACGCTGCCCGCCCTCAGCCAGGGCTGCCGGGACATGGGCCTGCCGTTCGGGATCGAGAACCACGGCGACTACTACGTCGCGGATCTTGTGGAGCTGTGCCGCCAGGTGCCGCACCTGGGCATCTTCCTGGACACCGGCAACACCTACCTGATCGGCGAGGCGCCGCTGCCGGCCTTCGAGCTCGCCGCGCCCTACGTCGTCGGCACGCACTTCAAGGACCACCGCGTGCGCCCCTGCCCCGATGCCCGCCCGCTGCACTTCGAGGTCGGGCCGTCGGTGATCGGCGAGGGCGATGTGCCGCTGCGCGCCTGCTACCGGCTGCTGCGCCAGCGCGCGCCCGACCCGGACCGGCTGGTGATGCAGATCGAGCTGATCCCGCCGGACGGGATGGACCCGCTCGAGGCGTTCGAGCGCAGCCTGGCGTTCGTGCGCGGTCTGGAGGCCGAGGTATGATCGAGGGCCAGACGCCGCTGCGCGCGGCGGTGATCGGCTGCGGCGGCATGGGGCTGGCGCACGCCCGCAGCCTCGCCGCGCTGGCCGACTTCACGGTGGTGGCCGGGTGCGACCTGCAGGAGGAGCTGGCGCAGCGCTTCGCCGAGCAGATCGCGGGCGCCCGCCCCTACACGGATCTGGACCGCATGCTCGCCGAGCAGCGGCCGGACGTCGTGGTGGTGGCGACGAACAACGTCACCCACGCGCCGCTGACCATCCGCGCCGCCGAGGCCGGGGCGCGCGGCGTGATCTGCGAGAAGCCGATGGCGACCTGCCTGGCCGACGGGCGGGCGATGGTGGAGGCCTGCCGCCGGGCGAACACCGCCCTGATCGTCCACCACCAGCGGCGGATGCTGCCGGAGTTCGTCACGCTGCGGCGCCTGATCGCCGAGGGCGCGCTCGGCGAGGTGCGCCTCATCCGCGCCGGGTGCGCCGGCGATGTGCTGAGCGACGGCACGCACCTGGTGGACACGCTGCGCCACCTGGCCGGCGACGCCGAGGTGCGGCGGGTGTTCGGCCAGATCCACCGGCTGCCACCCGACCCGGCCGAGGAGCCGGGCCAGGGCTTCCCGGTCTCCGGCGGCTGGCGCTACGGCCACCCGGTCGAGAGCGGCGCCATGGCGGTGGTCGAGTTCGCGGACGGGCTGCGGGCCGAGCTGTTCACCGGCACGCTTCAGCCGCGCGGCCGGCCCTACCAGGACTACGAGGTGATCGGCAGCGCCGGGCGCGTGGTCCGCGCCGGCGACCGGGCGGACCCGCCGCTGCTGCTGCTGCGCGACGACCGGGCGGGCGCTGAGGCTGTGCCGCTCGACCCGCCGCAGGCCAACCGCTACGAGCTGTTCGCGCGCATGGTGCGCGAGGGGGCCGGCCACCCGCTCGCGGGCGAGTCGGCGCTCAGGGATCTGGAGGTGGTCATGGCGATCTACGAGTCGGCCCGCCTGCGCGACTGGGTCGAGCTGCCGCTCGAGCAGCCGCGCTTCCCGCTGGAGATCCTGATCGAGCGCGGCGAGCTGTAGCTGAAGGGGTGCCCTATGATGATCGCGTGCTCCACCGCCGTGCGCTGCGCGTCCCCGCTCGACACGGCGCTGTCCGATATCGCCGCCGCCGGCTTCCGCCACATCGACCTGCTGGCGATCGACGGCTGGGTCCACGTCCACACCCGCGACCTGGCGGCGGACTTCGAGGGGACGGCCGGGCATGTCGAAGGGCTGCTGCGCCGGCACGCGCTCACCCCAATCGCGCTCAACACCGGCGTCGGGCCGCAGCTGCACGACCGCTCGGCGGAGGCCAGCGAGCGCCGGGCGCGGGAGACGGCGGCGCTGGTGCGGCTGATGGGCCGCCTCGGCGTCCGCGTCGCAGCCATCCAGCCGCGCAACGCCGACCCGTCGCGCCCGTGGGAGGAGGTGCTGGACGCCTGCGTGGCGACGCTCAGGGAGCAGACCGCGGCGGGAGCGGCGCAGGGCGTGACCTTCGCGCTTGAGCTGCACGTGCGCTCGCCGTTCGAGACGCTGGAGCAGGCCCGCCGGCTGCTGGCCGCCCTGCCCGACCTGGCGCTGGTCTACGACCCGTCGCACTTCGTGATGCAGGGGGTGGACCTGCGCGAGACCTTCTGGCTGATCGACCGGGCGCGGCACGTCCACCTGCGCGACGCCGCGCCGGGGCACATGCAGGTGCCGCTCGGCGAGGGCGCGGTGGACTTCGACCGGGTGCTGGGCGAGCTGAAGGAGCGCGGCTACCGCGGCGACTTCTCGATCGAGTATCTTGAGACGGACGCGTTCGACGCGCTCGACAGCGCCCGGCGGCTGTTCGACGTGGTGGCCCGCCACTTCCCGGGCGGCTGAGGCGTCTGTCGGCGCGCGCCCTCTGTCCTTCTCCCTGCTTGGGGAGGCGGCGGAATCTGCACGACAGCTTTTTCTCCCGCTGCTTCGCCAGGGAGAGATCGTATCCTTCAACCTAGCCGGCGAGAGCGTGTGATGCCCAGGTTTCTCTCACTTTCCGAGGCGGTGGCCGCCTGCGTGCGCGACGGGATGAGCATCGCGCTGGAGGGATTCACCCACCTCATCCCCTTCGCCGCCGGCCACGAGATCATCCGCCAGGGCCGCC